>CAINDV010000098.1 GCA_903847485.1 uncultured Verrucomicrobiota bacterium | reverse complement strand
TCTCTATACAGGCAAAACCACGCAGGAGACGTGGCCGGCCGCGTAGGACATGCGTCGCGCCTGTCTCCATCTTCGTTCCCTTGCTCCACCAAAGAGGGAGCGTTCACTGCCATCAGAATCCGGCCAGGAAAGCTGATCCAGATGATGTCAGAGACAGGCGCGACGCCTGTCCTACGGCATGGACACGGCTAAGGACCATCCATTTCGTACGGCTTTTCCTTTTGACTTCGCTCAGAACACACCGGCGCGCTCCTCGGCCGCTCGCCGGCCTAAGTTGCCATAGCGATGGTAGTCAATGCTGATGCTCTGCTCATGGACATACCAGAGCAATTCCAGCCGGCCTTCGCCCGAAACCGGAACGCTCACCACACCTACACCGGCCTCCACCGCAGCCTGAAGCACCGCCAGCGGCGCGCGATCCGGAGCGGCAAAACGCACGCGGTCAGTCTGGCCCATGCGAATTGCTGTAACCAGTTGTTCGTCCGTTTCCTCGACGAACTCAATGTCCCCGGCCCACGACTCGGTGAGTTCATCGAGCAACTTAGCGGCCGGTAACTGGCTCCCGGCAGGCAGACTGATTGTTACGCGGCTGCCTACCGCATGGGCGGCACAAGCCCGGCCAAAGATCTCGAACGCGCTATCGTCAGGATCCACCCGCACCCGCACACTCTGCAGCGGTAGGTAACGCCGGAAATTGTCCTGGCCCACTAACCGGTAGTGGTCGTGTTCTTTACCGAATTCCTCGCGGCAGGCGGCGTCGTAGCTCCTGAGCGCCGCGCCAATGCTCGCCGATTCCGAGTGTTTGCGCTCGATGAGCGATGCACCGAGCACCGCCAGGGCGGTATTGGTGGAGGCACCTTGGACTTTCGCCGGCGAGGCATCCGTGAACTCCATGAGCTGCGCGACGTAGTTGGGACCTCCAGCTTTCATACCGGGACCGAAGGCGGACTTACCCATGCCACCGAACGGCTGGCGCAAAACGACCGCGCCGGTGGTGACACGGTTGATATAGAGGTTGCCCGCGTGGATATGGTTCTTCCAGTAATCCCACTCGCGCTCATCCAAACTTTCAAGTCCGCTGGTGAGGCCATAGCCGGTCTGATTCACCAAGGCAACGGCTTCGGACAGCTTCTCAAACCGCATCACCGCCAGCACCGGTCCGAAGAATTCAGTCTTGTGCGTAAAGCTACCGTGCTGCACGCCATACTTGATGCCCGGCGTCCAGAGATTCGGATTACCCTCCACGGGCTGAGGCATCAACGCCCATTCCTCGCCCGGCTCCAGCACCTTGAGCGCGGTTTCCAAGTCCCCGCTGGGTGGCCGGATCAAAGGCCCCATCTTAGTCTCAAGCTCCCAGGCCGACCCTACTTTGATGCTCTGTACCGCCTCGCAAAGCCCCCGCCTAAATACGGGGTCGTCATAGACCTCGTTCTGTAGCAGCAACAACGAGGTGGCGGAGCATTTCTGTCCGGCATGGCTGAAGGCCGAATGCAGCAAGTGCTTGATGGACTGGTCGCGATCGGACAACGCCGTCACGATCGTCGCATCCTTGCCGCCTGTCTCCGCGAAGAGACTTAGGCGCGGGTCACTGCGTAACATGCCTAAGGCAGTTTCGGTTCCACCGGTGAGAATCACCGCATTGACTTTCGGATGACTAACTAGGTTGCGCCCCTCCTTGCCCCCGGAACAGGGGACGAGCTGGAGGACCTTTTTCGAAATGCCAGCACGCCAAAAACAAAGGCAAAGTTCCCATCCCACTAAGACCGCATCTGAGGCGGGCTTGAGAATAACTGTGTTTCCAGCCGCCAGCGCAGCCGCAATGCCGCCGCAGGGAATGGCGATAGGAAAGTTCCAGGGCGAAACGACTACCACCACGCCTTTGCCCCGCGCCCGCAGAGTCGGCATCTCCTGCCACCAGCGCGCCGTATCTCGATAGAACTCGAGAAAGTCCACCGCCTCAGAAACTTCCGGGTCCGATTCGGGCAGAGTCTTGCCGCCATTGGCCAGTGCTGCGCCCATCAGGTCGGCCCGGGCTTTGCGAAGCTCTTGCGCTACCTTACCCAGCAACTCGAACCTAGCTTTAACTGGCAGCGATCGCCACCCATCTGGGTCGGCAGCGGCACACTCAACTGCTTCGGCGATATCCGCCGCCGTCGCTTGCCGATACCGCCCTACTACCACGCCGGGTCGGGAGGGGTCCAGGCACTCCTGGATAGTACGTCCTTCCAGTAATGTTTCACCCGCCAGAGCCAGCGGAATCTCGACCGCTTTATCTCCGCAGCGCGGCTGCCATCGGGCGATGATTTGCTGGGCCCATTCGCCGTTCTGTGGCAGGGCGAAATCAGTGTCCGGCTCGTTCTGGAAATGTTGCCAGCCTCCGGCCAGCGCGGCCGACACATCCGGCACTGGCAGACTCTGGTTCTGCCTGCGGCGTGGCGCGTTGCTCAGAGTGGCTATGGCGTCAAAGGAATCCAGGAATCCCCGCTCAAGCTGTTGCCACTCCGGGCTGCCCACCTTGATCTTGAAAGCATGACGCAAGAAATTCTCTGGCCCGGTATTCTCATCCAGGCGGCGGATGAGATAGCCGATGGCATTGATGAAATTCTCCTTCTTACAGGCCGGGGCATAGAGCAGGAGGTTGCGGGACAGTTCGAAGAGAGCGCGCCGCTTGTTGTTAGCCATCCCCTCCAGCATCTCGAACTGCACTTTGTCCAAAGCACCACCTTCCCATGCCAGCACCATCCCATAAGCCAGGTCAAAGAGATTGTGCGAAGCCACGCCGACATCCATCGCCGCAAGGTTTTCCGGCTTCATGGTCTCATGCAGCATCCGCTTGTAATTGGCGTCTGTCTCGATCTTAGTCTGGTAAGGGGCCTGGGGCCATCCTCGTATCGAAGCCTCCGCACGTTCCATTTCCATATTCGCGCCTTTGACGAGGCGAACGGTGATGCGCCCGCCGCCGGCGGCCACCCGCCGCCGTGCCCACTCTTGAATCGCCAGCAAGGTGGGAAACATGTCGGGAACATAACTCTGTAGGGCAATGCCGGCCCGAATAGGTTCCAGCCCAGGCCGGTCGAGCGTGCGCATGAAAGCTTCCGCGGTTAGCTCCTTATCCCTGTATTCCTCCATGTCGAGATAAACAAATTTGGGCACCTCCTGGCCTCCGGGACGGGTATAACGACCTCGATCGGCGGTGCGGAACAATCGCTCCAGCCGGTCACAGAGCGTGGCAACAGTGTGGTCGCGAGCCAGTGCGGAAATCTGCGAATACAAGGTGGAAATCTTGATGGACACGACCTCGACCTCGGGCCATTGCAGGCCCAGGAGGTATTGCTGCAGCCGCCGTTCCGCATCGGCCTCGCTCAGAATCGCTTCGCCGAGAAAATTCACGTTCATCCGCACGCCTTCGCTCCAGCGGCCCCGAAGGTGTCCCACCAGCGGCTCCTTTTCCCCGGGCAGGATAACGTTGGCGGTCTCCTTTTGCATGTGGTCCTTGACCAGCGGCAGGGCCACTCCCGGCATATAGCCGCCAAAGGATTGAAACCCCTTCATCAGTGTGCGATCCCAAGGACCGAAGCAACGCGGCACCCCCTGCACATCCAGGATATGGATAAGATGCTCCACCGCGCGGTGGGGGTCGTTCGTCCGAAAGGCCTGGTCCGTCACTTGGGCGAGCGTGGCCTTGTCGGACGGAGTTTGCAGCATCCGGTCCAGTTCGGCCTGCTGGCGCTTCTCGGGGGGAGTTTGTAGCTCCGCGGCTCGCTGCTGGAGATAGCGCGCGAGGAACAAAGCTTTTTGCACTGCCAGCGACGGTTTGGCGGCCATCTCTGGCCGAAAATCGCTGAACAGTTCATTAAGAGTCAAAGGTTTCGTGTTCACCCCGACAGACTAGCCTTCAAGCCGTTGCCATGTCTTGGTTCAAGATGGCGGAAAACTTGTCAAAAATTGCCTAGCCGTTTTTGCCGGAAGTGTTCACCATGCCGGGAGTGAAGTCTTCGTCTCCGCTCCGTCGGGCAGCCACGGAGTTGCGCCTGGCGTGATGAGCGAGAGCCGAAGCGGACGCAGCCTGTGAAGAACGATAACTTGTCAATCCCGCTTTCCGCCAAGGATTACCGCTTAGGCGGGTCCATGGAGGTGGCGCTGGTCGAACACATTTTTGACCATGTGCCTGAGATTGTGTTTTTCATGAAGGACCTCCAAGGCCGCTATGTCGCGGTCAACCAATCGCTCGTGGATCGCTGCGGCCTAAAAGAAAAGCAGCAATTACTGGGGCGCGATGTCTTCCAGATCTTTCCCAAAGAACTTGCCGCCGTCTATGCCGAGCAGGACCAAAAGGTCTTACGCACGGGCCAACCGATCGTGGACCATCTGGACATGCACTGGTACACACCGCAGAAACCGGGCTGGTGCCTGACGACCAAGCTCCCCATCTTCGACCAGACGAGAACTGTCATCGGGGTAGTCGGCATCAACCGCGACCTGCGCGGACCCGCGCGCAGTGAGTCCATCCCACCTGGCCTTGTCGGGGCGATGACTTACCTTGAGTCTCACTACGGGGAAACTCTCACGCCCGGCCTCCTCGCCCAGCAGGCCGGCTTGCATCCCGCCCGCTTTGCCCGGCTTATCAAACGGATTTTCCGCCTTACTCCCAAGCAGCTTATCCTCCAAACACGCCTGAACGCCGCCGCCAAACTCCTCACCGAGACGAAAGACACCATCGCCAAGATCGCTTATTCCTGTGGTTTCTACGACCATAGCGCGCTCACCCGCGTCTTCAGGTCAGTGACCAAACTAACCCCGACACAGTTTCGCGCCATGCGCCGGCAAACCTTGGGAGCAGGTACGGGCTCAAAAGGAAGCAAGTAACAAGTCGTGCTGTAACTGTAGCTCCTACCTTGGGGGGACTTCTTATTATAGCTCCCAACGCAAGGTAACTGCGGCACCCCGGCGTGGTCCCCGTACTATCCGAGGAATCGCGCCTGATGGCACGCTCTCGACAATCCGGCGGTAGCGCCCGAGTCATTGTCCCACGTCCGGGCCGAAACACTGGCCGCGTCGCGCCCCAGACTCCCGGCGGAACCATATCCAGGCAGCCAGGAACTGTGGCAAGTGTCCGGCCCACCGCGTAGGACAGGCGTCGCGCCTGTCTCCATCTTCAATCCCATCCTTTACTAAACGGTGGGAGTTCCCGGCGACCAGGATTCCTTCACCAAGACCGTTTCCTTTCGATGTCAGAGACAGGCGCGACGCCTGTCCTACGGAATCGTTACGGTTGAGCCATAACTATGCAGACGAAAGACCCTCCAATGAACCGCAGAGACATAGCGCGGCGCAGCCGCAACCAAAGTGGAGCGCCGGTTGGCAACCGGCTAAAAATGAACCCATACCGCACGAGGCCACCACCTGTCACGAACTCAGGCGGACAGCCTGAATGCCATTCGCGATCACCGGCGTCGCCACCTTTCCCTGTGGCCGCCCGCCGCCCCACTGCCGTTTAGTTAAGAGCGTGTTTGAAAATGCCGACCGTGGTAGGGCGAGGCTCCTGCCGAGCCTTGCAGAACCAGCGCCCGGCGGCGGCGGTC
>CAINDV010000097.1 GCA_903847485.1 uncultured Verrucomicrobiota bacterium | reverse complement strand
GGGACGCCGGGTGGGGGCACCCGGCCTACAACAGCGAGCGCACGCCACTGTAGGCCCGGTGCCCTTACCGGGCGTTCTTTGACACCGACAACTTGGGGATGCACTGAATGAGAACGGCGGAAAAAAAACTTGCTCGGAGGCTTGGGCGGCACATACTCAACTCACAATGAATACGCCGCAAAAGCAATTCGCCCTGAACCACGGAGCAGCAACAAAAGCAGTTTCCTGTCTGTTGCTCGCTGCCTCCACGCTTGCCGCTGCCGCCACCGATTGGCCTCAGTATCGCGGGCCGACCCACGACGGCATCTCGACCGACCGCATCCAGAAACAGTGGGCCACCGGCAGCCCGGGTTTCCTGCTGTGGCGGAATAACTCCCTCACCAACGGCTTCAGCTCCTTCGCCGTCAGCCAGGGCCGGGCGTTCACACTGATGTCGCGCAACCTCGGCGGCATGAAGGAAGTCTGCGTGGCTCTGGACGCCGCCACGGGCACGCAGCTTTGGGCCACGCCCATTGACAACGCCACCTACGACGTTGGTGGCGACGAAGGTTTGTCAGGTTCTTATTACACCGGTGGCGACGGCCCCCGCAGCACCCCGGCCGTGCAAGCCGGCCGGGTCTTCGCCTTGTCGGCCCACCTGCATCTCCTGTGCTTGAATGCCACGAACGGCTCCGTGATGTGGAGCAACAATCTCGTGACCCAACTAGGTGCCTCCGAGCCAGACCCTGGCTGGCAGAACGGCGCTTCCCCGCGGGTGGATGATGACTTGATCTTCGTCAACCTTAACTCCTCCTACTCGGGCCTGACACTGGTCGCCTTGCGCACCACCAACGGGGCGACGGCCTGGAGTTCGCAAAGCGAGAAGCTGATGCAGACCACGCCGGTCGTCGCCACCCTCTATGGCGTGCGCCAGGTGCTGTTCACCACCGCCACCGGCGTGGTCTCCGTTAACCGCAACACGGGGGCCTTCCTATGGAGGCACCCTTATGCCTTCTCCCCGTACCCGACGGCCATGGGCGCTTCGCCCGTCGTGTATTCGAACTTAGTCTTCTACGCGGCGGGCTATGGCCGGGGTTCGGCCGTCGTACGCATTAACCTGACGGGAAACACTTGGACCACCACCAACCTTTGGTATAAAAGCACACCCGCCTTAAACTACCGCAGCATCTGGATGACCCCGGTCGTTCACAACGGCTACCTTTACGGCCAGTTTGGCGACAAGAACTTCGTGACCGCCCCGCTCAACTGCATCGAGATGGAGACCGGTGTCGTCAAGTGGTCCACCAATAACTTTGGTCAAGGCGGCACCATCCTCGTGGATAACAACCTCCTCACCCTCACGGAAATTGGCCACCTGGTGCTGTCTCAGCCCAACCCGGAAGGCTACACCGAACTGGCGCGCTACCAGGCCTTCACCTTCACCTCCAGCGCGCCCGGCAAATGCTGGAATGCTCCCGCCGTCGCCGACGGCCGCATCTATGCCCGCGGCACCCGGGGAGGTATGGCGATAGATGTCTCCGTGCCGCCGCTCAAGATGCTCACACCGCAACCTATGGCGGGCAACCGGCTCCAATTGTGGGTGGGCACCACCACCGGCGGTGCCATCGCCACCAACCGCCTGGCTAAGATGGAAATCCGCGCCACCACTAACCCCGCTCTCACGCTGGGGAATTGGACGAAACTCACGAACAGCTTGGTCTTAGTGGGAGGCCAGGTGCGGGTGGACAATGTGGACAGCGGGCCGACGCGCTATTTCATCGCTACGGAGCAACCTTGAAAGGAACTGGCATGAAAGCTCTAAGTGCGTGTTTGGAAACTCCTTCCGCGGTTGGGCGTGGCTCCTGCCGAGCCGCAACGGCATCAGCCACGCGATGGTTCCGAAAGGCTCGGCAGGAGCCTCGCCCTACCACGGCCGACGCCTTCAAACAGTCTCTAAGTCCTTGCGTGCCGCCAAGGTGGTTACACCACGCCGCCTTCACCCTTATCGAACTCTTGGTGGTGATTGCCATCATCGCGATCCTGGCGGCGCTGCTGCTGCCGGCGTTAGTAAGCGCCAAGGAGCGGGCGCGGCGCACTCAATGCAAGAGTAACGTCCGCCAGTTCAGTCTGGCCGTCACTATGGCGGGCGATGACAACGAGCAGCAACTCCCCACCGGCGCTTCCGACCAACCGCCCGGCGGGCCGTTGGACGATCACCTGCCCGTGCTTTGCACTAACACTCGTAACACGCTGGTCCAATACGCCACCACCCACAAAATGCTCGAATGCCCGAGCCTCGGCAGTCCCTTCAAAACCAACGTCAACGGCTGGCTGGAGGCCACCGGCTATGGCTATATCATCGGCTATAACTACCACGGCGGACACACTAATACGCCGTGGCCGCCGGTCGTGGGCGACGCCGTGTGGGTGTCCCCGCTGAAACTCAGCGACGGTCCCGGATTGGTGCTTGTCTCCGACCTGAACGACTGGTCGCCTGGCTACGGCAGCACCTTCGCGCCGCATGGTAAGAACGGGCCGATCATTAGTGCCGGCGACTACTCAAACCAGGACGCCAGCGGCGCCTCGTCGGCGGACATTGGCGCGGTCGGCGGCAACCTTGGCCTCCTCGATGGCTCGGTTGCTTGGAAGAACATCCGCCAGATGCAAATCTACCGCGGCTCGCAGAAGTGGAACTATGACGGCTGCTGGGCGATGTGGTGACACTCAGCCCCATTCAGCCTGCCGAAAAACCCGGAAACAACTTGCCCGCTCCGCCGGGCGGAGCGGAGTTGCGGTTTTTTCCGGCTCGATATTCTGCCCGCCACCCCGGCGCAGAATCCGCTTGAACGCCCCGTTGGGCGCGGCTACGTTCCCCGCGTGCCGAAGCTACTGCCAGCCCTGAACCCGCATGTAATAGACCGCAAAGTGCGGTCGAATACATAGTTAAGCGCCCCCCCTCGTCCACATGCCCTACGGCTTAATAATACTGGTTGCCTCGATTGCTCTCACCGTCGTGTTCGTGTTCGTCACGGACACGTCCTATTGGTTGAAGGCTTTGGTGACGGCGCTGCTGGTGGTCTCGTTCGCGTGGCGATATGGGTTCTATCTGCGGGCGGGGCTTGGCGTCTTTATCGCGCTCTTCTTCACGTATCTGAAGGCCCGGTGGGAACATGACTGATACTTTCCTCACCCGCGCTGCCGTTGAAGCCCGCGAAGCACTCGTTGGCCGGTCGCTTAACTATCGCACTGCACTCGACGCCGGGAGACCGTTCTGTTCCAAATCGGATGTCATTAGCCCGGCGCGAGTGAGCTTGGACGTTAGTCGTTTCCTCGCACCCACTATGAACCGCATCGCTTCCGCAGCCCTGATCTTAATCCTCACCAGCAGCTTCGCAGCGGCAGCCGATTTTGCGAGCGAGGTCGTGGAGGCCACTTTCAAGTTGTTTCATCCATCGTCGGTGGCGACGTGCTGGCTCGTTCGCAAGGAAGGCGAACCGGCGCTCTGCCTCGTGACTGCGGCTCATGCGCTGGAGTCCATTAAGGGAGAGACGGCGATCATCGTTCTTCGGCGGAAGAAACCGGATGGCACTTTTGAGCGTGTGGACCACACCATTTCCATCCGCCGCGAGGGGGTGCCGCGCTGGGTCCGGCACAAGGAGCAGGACGTGGCCGTGCTGCCCCTGGCCGAGCCTGTTCCGACGGAGGTGCCGGCCATTGCCTTGGCAGCGCTGGCCGATGAGGCGCGGCTCCAGAAGGCCGGCGTCCATGTGGCCAGCCCGCTCTATGTGCTGACGTTTCCGCAGCGCTTCGAGGGCAACGCTGCCGGATTTCCGGTGGCGCGGAGCGGGATTTTTGCGACGCCGCCATTGCTGCCGATGCGGAGTTACCCGACGTTTCTAGCCGATTTCACCACGTTTGCCGGAGACAGCGGCGGGCCGGTTTTCATTGAGAGCGCCGACGGGCACGCGCTCATCGTCGGACTCGCCGTGGCGCAGAACTGGCACGAGGATCGCATGAAGAGTGAGTTTGAGGACCGCACGGTGCGTCATCCGCTGGGCATGGGCACTGTCCTGCACGCGCAATTCATCCGCGAGACCTTCGCGGCCGCAGCCCAACGAGATGACCCAAAGAAATAGCCCGGGAATGACTAACAAAATCACTGAAGCGAACGCGGGCGGGCCACGTCTGTTGCCACTGCGGACGCGCCGGGCCGCCCGCGGCGCTCAGTTCTGGCGTTCGGCGGCAACAGTTACCCACTTATCCATTATGCGCACAGTTTTCACTCTTCTATCTATTGGCGTTATTGCGCTGGCAGGTTGCTTCGGTCCGAGCGAGGGGCCACAGCACGTCTTTCAACTGAAGGAAGCTCCCCAGTTACTTACTGAGGAATTGGCGGTTGCAAAGGCCACCGAGACTTTCACGAAGGAAGGATACAAAATGGAGCAATGGCAACTGACCAGAGCCGGCAATCCACCAAGCAAAGCTCCCGATGGTACACCTGATAAGTGTTTTGATCGCTTTAGTTTTCGGCCTACCGAAGGCAGGGTGCATTTTACAGATGGCAAGCGATACCGCACAGTGCAGGTTCGCTTGGAAGGCGACCGGCTTGTCTGTTTCATGTTTTATGGCCCGTAATACTGCGGTTAGAAAGCCGCCAAACAAAATCAGTCGCACGAACCGCTGCCCCGCTTCTCCGTTCAACGCCGCGCGGCAGTTCGGGAGTGCCGCGTGCGCTCCACCGTCCCGGTCGGCGGCAGTCGCTCACCTCGGGCGTTCGGCGTCGCTACCCGCACCCTGAAGGCATGAGCACCGCAGAGCCTCCAGTTAATGTCGCCGAGCAGTTAGCGGCTTGGTTCCGCCGCAACGGATATGTGCGCCCACCGGCAGAGAAGCGTTTGCTTAGTCCTGGCTTGGGTTGTTTCCGGTGAGGGTTCGAGTTCCGGCTTACCGCTAGCTCCCGAACCGAACACCGGCTGATCCGCGATTTACTTCAGGCGGCTGACTTCAAGCCTGGAAGACCTTTCGTGAAGGGCCGTCAATTCCGCCAAGCTGTTTATGGCCGTCAGGCACTTGAGCGTTTCCTGGCACTTATCGGCGCGCAGGAGCACAGCTCACACTGCAATCCCCATGACCGCCACGCCTGACGAACAAAGATAGCATTGAGCGGAGCGCGCTCCGGAGAATCGAAATTGATGCCCCCACAACTTACAACGAAGGAGTCACCCGCAGAGCGCCCTGGTGCCGCGATAGTTTTACACGCGCAGAACCTCCCGGTTGCCCGCCTGCCGCGAACTTACAACAGTCGTGGAAAACCCGCTTGGTATCCTGACGGTTTCTGGCTTCCCTTCTCCATGCGAATCAGCGGCGGCAAAGCTGGCGGACGGATATTGAAGGTGCCCAAAGGCCTGGCGGTGCGGCCCACGCCGGACCTTGTGAAGCAGGCTGTTTTAACAGTCTGGGGGGCGCGCGTCCTAGCACCAGCACGCCTACGAATGTTTCGAAACCGTCCGCCTGGCTGCCGATCCCGCGCTGCTCAAACGCTTCGTCTTCCTCCTGGGTGCTGAGCGGGTCGTGCCGGAGAAACGCGACTGCCAACTCTACGAACTGCTCAAGGCTTCCGAGTCCGTCGGACGCGAACTAACCAACCAGTTCTACTCTCTCTATGCGGATATCCGCCAGATAGTGCTCACGCGATTGTGCCGCGAGAACGCTGCTGTGGCCCTGCGGGAAATCCTCCGCTGCACCCAGAAGCTGCTCGATCGCGTGCTGTTCTGTGCCTTCTGCAAAGATCGCGGCCTGCTACCCGCCGAAACCTTGAAGCGCGCCTTCGCGCATCGCGATCCCTACAACCCCAAGCCCATCTGGACCAACTTCCGCGGCCTCTTCCGCGCCGTTGATGCCAGCAATGCCGGCCTGAACATCCCCGCCTACAACGGCGGCCTGTTCACATTCGATCCGGGGCTGGACGCCCTCCAGGTGCCGGACAAGGTCTTGCCCATTTCAAGGAGCTGGGCGATTATGATTACCGGCCCGCGCGCGAAGTGGCCGACAAGGACGAGAGCACCGAGGTCCGCTCGGTGATCGACGTGGACATACTCGGTCACATCTTCGAGCAATCTATCACCGACCTCGAACGGCTGCGGCAAAGCCTGGAAAGCCTGAGGCCGCCCGGTGAGGGCCCCCGGCCTAGTGCGCCTGAGAGGGCGAGGGGATAGGGCGGTGAAAGTCCGCCTCTGTGCAGTGAAGAGCCGTGCGGTATCGAACCGTAACTGCGTCGTGGCAACACGGGGTGGAGAGCAACGGAACGAGAACGACCAGTCCGTAACCCAGGGCTGCCTGCGGGCAGTCCGCCGTGAACTCGATTCGGTCGGCGTGGATGGGCTTTGCCCCGTGAGATAGCGGCGGCTGACTGTGGCGGCTGGGCGGTAACCTTAGCTCCCGGGGCGAGCATAGCTACGGCTTCCGTCCGGGGCGCGGGGCCAAGGATGGGCTGCGGCGCGCTCTGAAATCGCAAATTTGAAATTTCAAATCTAATACCATTTGCGGCTCGCTATTGCACTATACCGGGGATTGGTTAGCTTCCTCCCATGCCGAAACACTTTCACCTCAAACGACCCGATCTGGCCTCGGCTATCGCCGAGGCGCTGGCGGCCTGCCAAAACGTCAAAGACCAT
>CAINDV010000096.1 GCA_903847485.1 uncultured Verrucomicrobiota bacterium | reverse complement strand
CTGTCTCCATCTTCACTCTCATGTTTCACTAAAGAGCGAGTACGCACGGTCATAAGCATCTATCCAAAATAACTATCTAAGACAATGTCAGAGACAGGCGCGACGCCTGTCCTACTGGTTAAGCCTGTTCGGCGACAGCGAGCGGTTTCATGGTCTTCCACAGGGCGCGGGTGAAGTCCGGGACGGGCACCGGCGCGCTGCCAGTGACCACCGAGCGGGCGGAGATCTCAATGATGCAACTCCACGCGGCGGCGTCATAGACCACGCTGTCCGGAGTGGCTCCCCGGCGGATGCAATCCATCAGCCGCCAGTTCATCACAAAGTCCATGCCGCCGTGGCCGCCGCCCTTGGACAGCTCCGCGAGCTTCTTCCACAACGGATGGGTGAACTTCTGCCGCATCTTCTCCAGGTCCTTGTCTTCCAGCCACTCATGGGAGCCGGAGGAACTTAGGTCGTAAGTCTTCGGCGCATTGATGGCGAGGCGGGCGGGATAGTCGAAGAAGGTGCCGCCCGTGCCGCATACGGCATTGATGCGGCTGTAAGGTCGCGGGCTGACAACGTCATGCTGGATCATGATCGTGCGGCCCAGCTCGGTCTTGACCAAGGAAGTGTTCATGTCGCCGCAGATATACTTCTCGTCCGCGTGTTTGCCGCCGTTGGGCTTGCGTTCGTTGCGATACTTCGTCAGACCAAGTTCCGGTGAACTCATCGAAACTAAGAACTTGAACTGATCGCCGCGCCCAACGCCCAAGGCTTGCGCCACCGGTCCCAGGCCGTGGGTGGGATAAAGGTTGCCGTTGTATTGCCAGTGGTAGTCGCGCCGCCAATCGCCCTCAGTGCCCAGGGAGAAGAGCATCCCGCGCAGGTCGTGGATGTAAGCGCACTCGGCGTGAGTAAGTTCACCCAGCACGCCTTGGCGGGCCATGTTGAGGATGAAGAGTTCGTTCTCGCCGTAACAACAGTTCTCCAGCATGACACAGTGGCGCTGGGTGCGTTCGCTGGTATCCACCAACCGCCAGCAATCCTCCACCGTTACCGCCGCCGCGACCTCGACGAAGGCGTGCTTGCCGCGTTCCATGGACCGCAGACACATCGGCACATGCCAGCCCCACGGAGTGGCGATATAGACCGCGTCAATGTCATCCCGATCCACCATCTCTTCCCAGATGTTCTCGGTGCCGCCGTACACGGCCGGGCGCTTGCCGCGCTTCTTCTCGCAGGCATCGGCGGCGCGTTTGGCGCGATCTTCCCGCAGGTCACAGACCGCGACGATGTCCACGAATTCAAGGTTAAGACAGTCGCCCACATGAGTCATGCCACGGCTCAGGCCGATGACGGCCACCCGCACTCGCTCCAGCGGTTTGGTGGTCAGTTCGTGGACGGCTCGCTGGCCGTCGGGCCGCGGGCGCGTCTGGCCGAGGCTGGAATTTAGGATGCCCGCGGTGTTAGGTGGCGTGGGCCGGGTTTCGCCGGCCGCCTGGGCGGTAGCGGCCCCGGCGAGACTAGCTAGTGAGGCGCCCAAGCCAGCTAAGGTGGAGGCTTTGAGAAAGTCGCGACGCGACGAGTTTGGTAGGATCATAGTAATGCTTTGATACCAGCGGTTAGCCGGTCAGTTTTTGTTTTTGTTGTTTTCGAAATGCTCTTCGATCTCCTCCAAGGTCTTACCCTTGGTTTCCGGCAGGAAGAACGCGGCCGTGATGAAATAGACCACCGTGCAACCGGCGAAGGCGAAGAACATGGTGGAGTAACCATACTTGCCGACCGTCGGCAGGAAGGTGGCGGCAATAGTCGTCGAAACCGCCTGGTTAATCAGCAGGGCGATACTCATGCCGTTGGAGCGGATGCGGGTCGGCATTAGTTCGGAGAGTGCCAGCCACACGCAAACGCCGGGACCGACGGCAAAGAAGGCGATAAAGATGAAGATACAAATAGCCGTCAGCCAACCGTTCTGCGTGCTCGGCACCGGCGTGATAAGGGCGTTCTCGATTTTCAACGGAGCGGTGCGCGCCGCCGCGAGGTTGGCGAAGGGATTCGAGAAGAACGCCACCACCTGGTTGGCCGGGACGCAGCTTTCGCGATCAATTTTGATAGGCGTCGCCGTCTTATCGTCCGAACGGACCACCTTGGTCGCGGCGCGAAAGTCGCCATAAGAATAGATGGCGATGAGCGTGGTGGGCTGGCCGCTCAGGGCCTGGGCGGCGGGGCCGTGAGTGGCTAACAGTTTGCCGGCCAGCTCGCGGTTAAAGGCGACGGAGGCGGTTTGCTCCGGAGTTACCAGGCTCTGGACGGCGGCACCGCAATCCACGCGCAGCTTCTCGGTCTGGTGGAAGAGCAAGCCGACGCAGATCAGCGATAGGATGATGCCGGCGCTGCCCAGCGAGAGCAGGAATTTACGTCCCTTGCGATCCACCAACATGATGCCGCCGATGGTCATCAGGAAGTTGACGGTGGTAAGTAACAGGTAACCCCAGTGGGCTTGGACATCGTTCAAGCCGGCTTGCAATAGGATCGTGGCGTTATAGCCAATGATCGAGTTAATGCCGGTCGCCTGGTTGCACGCCAGGATGACACAGGCCAGCACGAACGGGATGACATACCGGCGCTGGAAGAGGGATTCCTTGACCCGCGCGCCGGTGGTGGTGGTCTTGGTTTGTTCCGCCGCGGCCATCTCCGCCATTTCCTGTAACTCAATCTCCGCCTGGGCCGCGGTGCGGGAACGGAGCAGAGCAACCCGCGCGGCCTCCTTATTACCCCGGCGGAACAACCAGCGCGGTGACTCGGCCACCATCAAGCTGCCAATGACGAACAGGATGCCCGGCGGCAGCGAGACCCAGAAGATACTGCGCCACGCGGTGTCCTTGAACGCAAAGAGTTGGCTCGCGTCCCCGAGCTTGGCCACCTCCTCGACGCGGATGCTGAAATACATGCCGATGACCGCCGCCGCCACGATGCCCAGCGTCAGCAGCCATTGAAAGATGCCGGTGCCCTTGCCGCGATCCGCCGCCCCGAGACACTCCGCGAGATACAGCGGCACGACTACGCCGATAAGTCCGGCACTCATGCCCTGTAACAAGCGGCCCAGCACCAGCGGGCCGTAGCCGTGCGCCAGAGCGATCACCGGAATGCTGAGAACGAAAAAGATGCCGCTCAACGCCATGAGCTTCTTGCGGCCCATCCAATCGGCCAGCACGCCGGCGAACAAGGTGGAGATCACGCTGCCCAGCAGCACGGCGGCGACGATGATCGAAAGTTGGCCCGCGTTCAGTCCGGAGGTAGCCTCCAGATACGGCAGCGCGCCGGCGATGATGCCGACATCTATGCCGTAGAGCAGTCCGCCCAGCCCGGCCACGAGCAGAAGAAAGCGGTTGTAGCCGGTCTGGCCGGCGGCGTTGTTTAACTCGTTCGTATTCGTCATGTTCGCTGGTTCAAAAGGTGCCTTTACCGCGTTTGGGACGGCGGAACTGCCCGGATCGTAGCCGGTGCGAAGGGCCGCCGACCCGTGCCCGGCCCCGAAGATACGTCCGCGACACCGGCTGGCGCAAGCACGCAATTGCCCGGGCGGAAGTCCGCCGGAGGCGGACCTGCCGGACCCGTCAGACCCGTCAGACCCGTCTGACCTGTCAGACCTGTCGGACTTCCTCCCTCCCTCCCTCCCCCAGCCTGCCACCGCCCCAGCCTTTCCCGCCCACGGCGTTTTTTGTTGTGGGCAACGCCGGGCGATGGTGTAGGCTTCCGCCCATGAAAAAACATTCCCCGCCCCGCTCGTCCACCGACCTCGCGCCGCAGACCCCGCCGCTCCTGGTGCCGGCCGCGCCCGCCGCCGACCCCGCGCCTGCCCCGTCGGGCACCCTCTCTCCAGCCGAGGGGGAGAATGATCCCGCCGCGCCCGCCGAGCCGGATATGTCTTTCCCCGTCGTCGGCATTGGCGCGTCCGCTGGCGGGCTGGCGGCCTTTGAAGCCTTCTTCTCCGGTATGCCCGCCGAGACTGATCCCGGCATGGCTTTCGTGCTGGTGCAACACTTAGCCCCGGATCATAAGAGTATCCTTACCGATCTTATCCGCCGTTACACCCGGATGCAGGTATTCGAGGTCGAGGACGGCATGGTCGTCCAGCCGAACTGCGCCTATATCATCCCGCCGGGCCGCGACATGGCGTTCCTGAACGGCACGCTCCAGTTGCTCGAACCCGCCGCGCCCCGCGGCCAGCGTCTCCCCATTGATTTCTTCTTCCGCTCGCTGGCCCATGACCAGCGCGAGCGAGCCATCGGCATCGTCCTATCCGGCACCGGCAGCGATGGCACCCTCGGCGTGCGCGCCATCAAAGGCGAGGGCGGCATGGCGATGGCCCAAAACCCCGCCTCCACCGAGTTCGATGGCATGCCGCGCAGCGCCCTCGGCACCGGCCTGGTGGATTACGAGTTGCCGCCCGCCGAGATGCCCGCCCAACTAATCGCCTATGCCGCGCATGCCTTCGGCAAACCGGCCGCCCGGGCCGCCACGATCCCGCTGCCTAAGATCGAGAACGCGCTGAAGAAAATCTTCATCCTCCTCCGCTCCCAGACGGGCCACGACTTCTCCCAATACAAACCCAGCACCATCCACCGCCGCATCGAGCGCCGCATGGCCGTCCACCAGATGGAAACGATGGAATTCTATGTCCGGCATTTGCAGCAGACGCCGTCCGAGGTGGAAGCCCTCTTCCGCGATCTCTTGATCGGCGTCACTAACTTCTTCCGCGACCCGGAAGCCTTCCAGGCGCTGGAGGAACAAGTCATTCCTCAACTCTTTGCCAACAAACACGCCAGCAGCGTGATCCGCGTCTGGGCGCCCGGCTGCTCCACCGGTGAGGAAGCTTATTCCATAGCCATCCTATTGGCCGAACGGCAGGAGATACTGAAACAGAGTTTCCAGGTGCAAGTCTTCGCCACCGACATAGATAGTCAGGCCATTGCCACGGCCCGCCTCGGCGTTTATCCCGCCAGTATCGCCGCCGACCTCTCGCCGATACGCCTGGCGCGCTTCTTCACCGCCGAGCCGGACGGCAGCGCCTTTCGCATCCACAAAGGCATCCGTGATCTGCTGGTCTTTTCCGAGCAGAACGTGATCAAAGATCCGCCCTTCTCCAAGCTCGATCTAATTAGTTGCCGCAACTTACTCATCTATCTCGGCCCCGACTTACAGAAGAAGCTCATTCCGCTCTTCCACTACGCGCTGAACCCCAGCGGCTCGCTCTTCCTGGGCACCTCCGAAACCACCGGCGAGTTCATGGACCTCTTTATCCCGCTGGACCGTAAATCGAAGGTCTATCAGCGCCGCGAAGAAATTCACAGCCTCCAGCGCCTGAACCTGGGCCGCTTTCTCCCGCCCGCGACGGCGCTTGATGAGGCCCGCCCGGCGGGCAAGGGGGCCTTCCCCGCGAAACTGCCCCTGCGTGAGTTGACCGAACAGGCGCTCTTGGAACAGGTGGCCCCGGCCGCCGCGCTGGTCAACGCCTCGGGCGACATCTTTTACCTCCACGGCCGCACCGGTCTCTACCTGGAGCCAACCCCCGGCGAGGTGGGCGTGAGTAACCTCCTCAAGATGGCCCGCGAAGGCTTGCGGCAGGAACTAACCACCGCCTTGCACCAAGCCGTGCGGAGCCGGGAACCCGTGCTGCGCGCCGGCCTGCGCGTCAAGACCAACGGGGACTTCACCACCGTCAACCTGACTATCCGCCCGGTGGCCACCGCCCTCGCCGCGCCGGTCGAGATGCCTTTGTATCTAGTCATCCTGGAGGAAGCGCCAGCGGCGGAGCCAGTAGTGAGTGAATCGTTACCAGTTATCGGTGATCCGCCCGCGGAGGCCGACGCCCGGGTCGCGGCGCTCAAGCAGGAACTCCACGCCAAGGAAGAGTATCTCCAGACCGCCAATGAGGAGCTGGAGACTTCCAACGAAGAGTTGAAGTCCTCCAACGAGGAGATGCAGTCGGTCAACGAGGAGTTACAATCCACCAATGAAGAGTTAGAGACTTCCAAGGAAGAGTTGCAATCCGTCAACGAGGAACTGGCCACGGTCAACAACGAGCTACAAACCAAGGTGACGGACTTATCGCGGGTCAACAACGACATGAACAACCTGCTGGCGGGCACGGGCATAGGCACCGTGTTTGTGGACCATCACCTGCGCATCCTCCGGTTCACCCCGGCCGCCACCGAGATCATCAACCTGATCCTCAGCGACGTGGGGCGGCCCGTGGCGCATGTGGTTTCCAACCTGCTGGGCTACGCCGACTTAGTGGCGGACACGCAGGCGGTGTTGAAAAGCTTGATTCCTAAAGAGGTGGAAGTGCAGACCGTGGGGGGTAAGTGGTATCTGCTGCGCATCCTGCCGTACCGCACGATAGACAACGTGATCGAGGGGGCGGTGATTACCTTTGTGGACATCACGGAGGTGGTGCAGACGCGGGAATCGCTGCGGCAAGCCAACGACCAGCTCCGGCTGGCGGTGGTGGTGCGGGATGCCTCCGATGCCATCACCGTGCAGGACTTGGCGGGGCGCATCCTGGCGTGGAATCCGAGCGCCGAGCGGCTGTATGGGTGGAGCGAGGCCGAAGCCTTGACGAAGAACATCCGCGACCTGATCGCGGAACCGCGGCGCGCGGAAGCCCTGGCCGTGGTGCAGCGGCTGGGCCATGCGGCCGTGCTGGCGCCGTACCGGATGCCGCGCATAGCCAAAGATGGCCGGGTGGTAGAGGTATGGCTCACCGCCACCGCACTCGTGAACCCCGCCGGCCAGGTATATGCCATAGCCACCACCGAGCGAGAGTGCGGGCTGGCCGATAAGTCAGACAAGTCAGACCGGTCAGACAAGTCAGACTAGTCCGATACCCCCCCCCCATGAACCCACCCCCCGGCCCGCTACTCCCGCATGGCGGCTACCGGCACCTGCGCAGCTACAAGGTGGCCACGGCCATCTATGATGCCACCGTAGTCTTCTGCGACCGCTTCATCGAGAAACGCTCACGCACCCACGACCAGATGGTGCAGGCGGCCCGGAGCGGCGTGCGCAATATCAGCGAAGGCAGCGGCGCGGCGGCGACTTCGCGCAAGAGCGAGATGCTCTTGACCAACGTGGCCCGCGCCAGCCTGGCGGATGAGTTACTCCAGGATTACCAGAGTTTCCTGACCCAGCGCGGCCTGCGGGTCTGGCTCAAGGATGCCCCGGCAACGCTGGTCATGCGCGAACGCCTAAAGCACGACGTAGCGCCGAACCTGCCACCGGCCCGGCCCGGCACGGTGCGCCTGACCGGTCTAGCCGGGCTGGTGGATTTCGTAGCCCAAGCCGAGCCAGAACTGGCGGCCAACGCCATGCTCTGCGCCGTGAACCAGGCGGCCTATCTACTCCGGCGCCAAGTAGAGAGCCAGGGCCGGGACTTCGTGGAGCACGGGGGTTTCACGGAAAGCCTATACGCGGCCCGAGTGCAGGCCCGTGGTGCCCAGAAGTCAGACCAGTCAGACAGGTCAGACCAGTCAGACAAGTCCGCCCAGCCAGCCGCCCCGGCCTGCCCACTCTGCGGCCGGCCCATGCGCCAGCGCACCGCCAAGAGCGGGCCACGTACCGGCCAACCCTTCTGGGGCTGCTCCGCCTACCCCGAGTGCAGAGGCCTCCGCAACTCGTCCGACCACCCCCACCCCCTATGACCCCCACCCTCCGCCAGCGCGCCGAGGCGGCGCACCAGCTCCGCTCTCCCTACCCCTATCCAGACCAAACCCGCTGCGGTCACACGCCAGCCAGTGCGATCCTCGCGCACCCACGACCAACCCTCGCCGAGTTGGCCTTTGAACTCGTCGCGGAAAACCACCTCAGCGGCGCCGCAGCGAAAGAGCGTGAGCGCAAACAGAGCGGCACAAATGGCTTGGATCAACAGCGTGTGGTTCAACATGACGACGCAGGCTGGCAAATCGAAGGTGAACTGCAAGCACCGCTTCGCGCGCTGGGAGGTCCCCGGCGACGCCGTCATTCCAAGTGCTCGACCTCAGCGCCTCGTGCGGCGAGGAACTCCGCGATGACGAGTCGATGACATTCGGCAACGCGGCGCTCGGCGCAAAGCAAGCACACTGGTGGCTCCAGCCCTTCCAAGCAGCTCACAAGGAGATCCTCGCGACACGCATGGCACACCCCCGCGCTGGCGACGACGAGGCAGTGTTCACCGTGCGGCCCCTGCCAATGGCTGACCACGAATCCCGAGAGCACCTGGCTTGGTTGCGGTTCGGTAATGGGTAGAGTTTGGGGAGCTTCCATGGCGGGTTAAGT
>CAINDV010000095.1 GCA_903847485.1 uncultured Verrucomicrobiota bacterium | reverse complement strand
CCTTGCCGTCGTCGTCCACGAACAGCGTCATGTCGCGCGCCATTTGGCCGCCTTTGAAATCGCGGGCGAGAATATTGGTCTTAGAGGATTTCTGGTCTGTTTTCGTGACGTTGTCAGGCCAGACGCCGGCGTTCGGGCGGAAGCTGCCGAGATATTTGAACGGCCCGGCTGGCGAATCGCTCACCGCCACGCCCGAACGCGCCGCGGCGTAGTCCGGACCGTCCTGGTGCAGCCACATGACGAACTCTTTCGTCCTGGCGTTGTAAATCACCTTGGGGCGCTCGATGACATTTTCGCACGCGAGATCGTGGTCGGGGTCTTCCGCCACGGACGGCAACGCCAGTCCTTCATTTCTCCAATCGTAAAGGTTGGTGGAGGAATAGCACGAGACGCCGCCCGCAACCACACGCGTGCCCCCCCAGGCCTTGTTCAGCTTCGCCAGATAGGTGCGGCCTTCCTTGAATTCGCCATACCAATAATACACGCCGGCGTGAAACAAGATTCCGCCACCGTGCGCGTTAACGACCTGCCCGGCGGTGTCGCGCCACACTTCGCCGGGCACGAATGCCGGCGCGGAGGAACCGGCGGCTGGTTGCGCCTGCAGCCGCGAGGCGACCACCATCGCCACAAACAAAGCTGACAAGCGCGTGGACGGGAGAGTGAATCGGAAGGGTGCGGACTTGTAATTCATGATATTACTGATACTGAGAAATAATCGCCTTTCGCGCGGTAGGATTCAGCGCGTTATCCAGCCTTCAGCTTGAGCAACACCACTCCATGTGCCGCCACTGTCACGGTCAGGCTGCCGTCGCTGGGGGGCAGGTCCTTCTGCCGCCACACGTCCCGCACCCGGAGTCTCCCGGGAATGCCGATCCGGCCGAGTTTATTGAACAGCACTTCCTGCTGTTTATCGCCGCGGTTGAAGAAGCCCAGCGCCCAGCCGCCGTCTTCCAGCTCCTTCTTGTAAATGTCGATCGCGCCATAGGTGGCGATTCGCACCGCCTGCCGGCCAAGAGCGTCCTGATCGAGCGCGAGGACCTCGTCATTGGTCAGGAGTCCCAGCGTGAAGTCATCGAGACGTTCCAAATCGCAACCGATCAGCAGCGGCGCGGAAAGCAGGCACCACAGGCTGATGTGGGCATACTGCTCGTCGGGAGTCAGATTCGTCCGATGCAGTTGCGGGCCCCAGCCCACCAGACCGACCACCAGCATGTCGGGGTCGTTCCAATGCCCGGGGCCAGCGTATGGGGCCCAGCGGTCCTGCGAAAAGCCAAGTTCTGAGACACCATACCGCCAGTCGTTGTCGGTCTTGTCCCAGTAGTCCCAGATATCACCCGTGGTGCGCCAACAGTTGGCGAGTTCGGCCAACTGCGCCACGTCGGCAAACGGCCCGCTGTTGGAGAGGCTGAAGACGATGTCACGCCCGGTCTTCCTGAGCGCCCGGCTCATTTCCCGAACATGTGGGATGTCGTTGGGGTTCCAGTCATACTTGAGGTAGTCAAAACCCCACTCGGCCCACTGCCGGGCGTCGTTTTCCGCAAAGGAATGTTTCCCCAGCCGCCAATGCTTTTCACTGGCGAGGTCTTTCGTCCAGGCCCCGTCCGGCCGGTCGCTGGAGCCGCCGATATGCTTGGCGTAGGAGGTTACCCACGGCGTGGAATAAATGCCTGCCTTGAGGCCCAAAGCGTGAATCTCGGCGCACAACCTTTTCATGTCGGAGAACTTCTCGTTGGGTTGGATGGCGTGGTGATCGCCGCCGCGGACGCCCTGCCAGGTGTCGTCAATGTTGACATAGGACCAGCCGTGGTTGATCAGGCCGGAGCTGACGAGGGCGCGGGCGGAGCGCATCACCTTTTCCTGATCCACCGAATCGGCCCAGCAGTTCCAACTGTTCCAGCCCATCGGGGGAGTCAGCGCAATCCGATCGCCCACGACGATCCGGAGTTTCTTCTCCGCGGTTCCTTTCGCGTTCCTGGCTTTCAGCAACACGCTATGTTCACCCCTTGTCTTCAGGGAACCGGTGATCCGGCCGGTCGCAGGATTCACACTCAGGCCTTTCGGCAGATTTTCCACGCCGAACTCCATCGGGCGTTCCCCGGTGGCAGAAATCGCGTAGAGGAAGGGCGAGCCCGGTCTCACGCCGAACACGGACGAGGCGTTGATCCGTGGCGGTGGCGGCGGTTTGGGGGTCAAGACGGGCGGCGCATTTTGTGATGACTCCTGCGCCGTCATTTCAACGACAAACGGCCGGATAGCCTGCGCCCATTTCTGATAGCCATTTTCCGTCAGATGCACGCCATCGGGGGAGACGTCCGCATTCAAGTTACCGTCCTTGTCCAACAGCCTATCGCTGATGTCAAGGAACCGGATCCAGTTACCGTCGTCGAGTTTAGCGATGAGTGCATTGATCTCCTGAATCTTGCGGCGGTCCGGCGTGTTGGGCGCTCTGTCCTTTGGGAAGGTGCCGAGCAAAAGGATTTTGGTATGGGGGAGTTTTCCCCGCAATTTCGCGACGACGGCGGAAATACCGCGTGCGATGTCTGCGGTGGTATGGGAGGGCGATGCCAGCAGGTGATTCACCCCGATCATCAGCACAGCCACACGCGGGTTGATGCCGTCAATCGCGCCATGCTCAAACTGCCAGAGGATGTGCGAGGTCTGACTGCCGGCGATACCGATGTTGACCGCGCGGAGGGGAACAAACTCCTTTTCCCAGATCGCTTTGCCGATGTTGAGCCAGGCGCCGGTAATGGAATCGCCGATAAACAAAACCTCCAACTTGTCTGCGTGGCTTTTGACGTCGGCCACGCGTTCGGCGTGCCTCATGCGCCACTCCTCATTGCCGCGGTCCGGCTTCGCCGGGTCATTTGTGGGAAGCCGTACTACGGCTTCTTGGGGAACGTCCGACCCGGCCGGGAGAATTTCGATCTCGCCGAAACAATATTGCGAGTTGCGCTCATGGCGGTCGGCATTATCGAGTGGAATGGGCCGACCGGGTTCTTCTGGATCGGTCAGGCTGAAAAGCATGCGCCGCCAACCGGGCGAGAGATGGGCGGGAATGGTGATGGTGAAAGCCTCTGGGCGCATCAACTCGCCGGCGGCCCACTGGCTGGTGGGAGGGCGGAGCACCATGTTAGTACTGAAATCCGGAGGCCGCCCGATGCCCACCAGATTCAAGGTGAGTTGGTACTCCCGGCGCGTGGCGACGTTGGCGCGCCAGTCCATGCGGATTTGCATGCTTTTCCCTGCGCTGACTTGCTCGCGGTCCAGTTCGAGGCGCACGATGGCCGGACGGAAGTCCGCGTTCGCCTCGCCAGGCGGTTTCGTGCTATCTGCCGAGGATGCCCACGGCAACATCAAGCCGTAAGCGAGGCCGGCGAGCAGGAGTTTTCGTTTCATGTGGGCAAAAGAGCTGCAAATGTACCGTGACACATTTTCTGGCGGGGAGGTGAGATGTGGTTCATCGCTGGCCCATCCATTCCAATAGCCATTTCCAGGTGGATTCCAT
>CAINDV010000094.1 GCA_903847485.1 uncultured Verrucomicrobiota bacterium | reverse complement strand
GGCTTCAAGCCGATGGGCACTGTCTGGAGGGAGCGCTCCCGCGCGCCTTTGCGGATGACGTGGGCACTCTGGCAGACCGGGCAGACGAACAGCTCCGCCTTCACGGCCAGATGGAACTGAACCGCTCCTGCCTGGTAGTCGGTACGGACATATTCGTAGCCTGCCCGCACCCCGAAGGCGTGATAAAGTAAGCTTTGGCTCATAAGGGGCCTATAGATAGCCGATTCCGCCGCCAGGAGGAAACTTCGGAGATGAAGCCTGGAAGCCGGGGCCACTACGCTGCAAGTGGAAGGAGTTAGTGGAACGAGGTTTTCGGCGGGCCGCCGAAAACCGCCCGTTCGCGGCGGGCGCTCCCCGGGCTGCCCCGGCGGCGGACGGTAGGGCGACGCTCCGGCGGAGCCGCGCCCCAGGCGGAGCGCGGACATTCTTGTCCGCTCCGGCGGGCGCGCACTTGGCGCCCGGCGGACAAGGATTGTCCGCGCGCCCAGTCAAAATGCGAATGGCTGGCCCGCCACGTTCAAGGCTTTGACAACGGCGGCACACCGGGCATGATAGGTCCAGCAAACCCAGATCACCTATGGCCGTCAGTTACAAAGATTACTATCAGACTCTCGGCGTCGCCCGCGACGCCAGCGAGGCCGACCTCAAGAAGGCTTTCCGCAAACTCGCCCGCGAGTTTCACCCGGATGTCGCCAAGGACAAGCGCAACGCCGAGGCCAGGTTCAAGGAAATCAACGAGGCCTACGAGGTCCTCAGCGATGCCGGCAAACGCAAGAAATACGACGAACTGGGTGCCGATTGGAAGGCGGGCGCGGAGTTTCGTCCGCCACCCGGGTGGCAGGGCGCGGGCGGCGCGCGCGGCGGCGGGCGGCGGGCGGGCGGCGAGGAATTTCACTTCGGCGGCACCGGCTTCAGCGATTTCTTCGAGCAATTTTTCGGTGCCCGTGGACGCGGCGGCGCGGGCGGATTCGGCGGCCAGCAATTTGCCAAGGAGGAATACTCCGAGCGTGGACGTGACATCGAGGGCGACCTTATGGTCACCTTGAACGAAGCCATGAGCGGCGGCGTCCGCACCATCTCCCTCCGGCGCGGTGCCCCCTGCGAAACCTGCGGCGGCACCGGCTACAAAGGCCGCCGCGCCTGCCCGAGCTGCAGCGGCGAAGGCGTCGTGGCCAAGCCCGAGGAGTACAAGGTCCGCATCCCTGCCGGCATTACCGAAGGCAAACGCCTGCGCGTCGCCGGCCGCGGCGAAGCCGGCTCCGGCGGCGGCGGG
Organism: uncultured Verrucomicrobiota bacterium; assembly: GCA_903847485.1. Taxonomy (GTDB): domain Bacteria; phylum Verrucomicrobiota; class Verrucomicrobiia; order Limisphaerales; family JAJXZI01; genus CAINDV01. Next base: position 22,139 of record CAINDV010000094.1, on the reverse strand, counting down.
AGTGGCGACCTCTTCTTGCGCGTGCGTTTTGCCCGGCACCCCGACTTCGAGGTGGACGGCCATGACTTGACCCACGAAACCGACCTAGCCCCTTGGGAAGCCGTCCTCGGCGCGCAAGTCTCTGTCCCGACGCTAGGCGAACCGGTGACCATCCGCCTGCCCGCCGGCACTCAGAACGGCCAGAAACTCCGCGTCCGCGGTCGCGGCCTGCCCCGGCCCGGCGGGGGCAGCGGCGATCTCTTCGTCAAGGCCCGCATTGAAATCCCGGCGAGCCTCACTGCTGACGAGCGGGCGCTGTGGGAGAAGCTGGCCCAGGAATCCCGCTTCAATCCGCGGAGCTGACTAACAGGGAGCAGACTAAGCCGTAACGATGCAGTAGGACAGGCGTCGCGCCTGTCTCTGACATCGTCTGGAACGGCTTTTCCGAACTTCGCTTGAGGCCGGCGAACCGTCACCTTTTGGTGAGCCAATGGGATGAAGCTGGAAACAGGCGCGACGCCTGTCCTACGCCGTCGGCCACGCCTTCGGCGTGGGTTTGGTCTGCATAGTTACGGCTAAGCCGTAACCATTCAGTAGCGAGCCAACCTCCTCCCTCACCACGGCCCTCTCCCGAAGGAGTGGGAGCTTCGTTTCCCGCGCGGGATGAGGCTCGCCGTTGAGTGACGGTTCCCAGAGCGGAACCTGGGCGCTGCCCTATTCTGGGGGAGAGACCTCTGAGGTGAACCCTGTCTATGAATTCCACCTTAGTAGTTACTCGGCGTCACTGATGCGACAGTTATTTGACTTTGACCGCTCAACTTTTAACATCTAAGCCATGAGTGACGTTACCCACATCCTCGACCGTGTCCAGCAAGGCGATCCCAAGGCCGCCGAGGAATTGATCCCGCTAGTTTACGAAGAGTTGCGCAAACTGGCCGCGGCGAAGATGTCTCAACAACCGCCGGGCCAGACCTTGCAGGCGACGGCGCTGGTCCATGAAGCCTACCTGCGCCTCACCGGTGGAGTGCGGGACCAGTGGCAGGATCGCACTCATTTCTTTCGCGCCGCCGCCGAAGCGATGCGCTGTATCCTGATCGAGAACGCCCGCCGGAAAAGCCGCTGGAAACGAGGAGGAAAGCTGGAACGGGTGGAGCTTGAGGGACTGGAACTGGCTGCGGAAACTCCGCCGGACACACTCCTCGTCGTGCAGGAGGCTCTGGATAGGTTCGCGGCGGAAGACGCAGCCAAGGCGGAGTTGGTCCGCCTCCGCTTCTTCATCGGGCTGACCAATGCGGAGGCGGCGAAGGTGCTCGGTCTTTCGGAACCCACCGTGAAGCGTTATTGGGACTTTTCCCGCGCTTGGTTGTTGCGAGAGATTCGAGTGATCGCCGCCGGTGGTTGAGCCTCGGCAACGCCTGCACGGCGGCGCAGGGCGCAAGCTTGTCCTCGGCCCTTGGCGGAAAGTTCGCCCGGCCTGATCCTTTTCGCCTCTGGATGGCGTTATTCCAAGTGACGGTGGCTCACTGTGACCCTAGCCACCCGCCTAGCCAATGAAACAGGAACAAGAGATTTTTGAGCACGCGATGGCGCTGCCCTCCACCGAAGCCCGGGAAGAGTATCTCCTAGGAGCTTGCGGCCAGAATCGGGAGCTTCGGCGGAGCGTGGACGGACTGCTCGCGGCGTTCCATGACGCGGGAGAAATGGACTTCCTAAAGGCGGGTGACCGTCCGAAGGAGACGCGAACCGTTCGAGTTGACCCCGGGCTGGACGAAGGCCCCGGCACTGTCATCGGCCGCTACAAACTCCTCCAGAAAATTGGCGAAGGCGGCATGGGCGAGGTGTATATGGCCGAGCAGGCACAGCCCGTGCGTCGGCGGGTCGCCCTCAAGATCATCAAGCTGGGCATGGATACCAAGTCGGTCATCGCCCGCTTCGAGGCCGAGCGCCAGGCGCTGGCCATGATGGATCATCCGAACATCGCCAAGGTGCTCGACGGCGGCGCGACCGACGCGGGCCGGCCCTACTTCGTCATGGAACTGGTGCGCGGCGTGAAGATCACCGAGTATTGTGACGAAGCTAGGCTCTCCACGCACGACCGGCTCGACCTGTTCATCCAGGTTTGCCAGGCCATCCAGCACGCCCACCAGAAGGGCATCATCCACCGCGACATCAAGCCCTCGAACATCCTCGTGACCATCAACGACGGCGTGGCCGTGCCGAAGGTGATTGATTTTGGCATCGCCAAAGCCACCGAAGGGCGGCTGACGGACAAGACTCTCTTCACGCAGTTTGAAGCGCTCCTCGGCACCCCCGCCTACATGAGTCCCGAGCAGGCGGTCATGACCAGCCTGGACATTGACACCCGCAGCGACATCTACAGCCTGGGCGTATTGCTCTACGAATTGTTGACCGGCAGCACCCCGTTCGATGCGAAGGAACTCATGGCTTCCGGCGTTGATGCGATGCGCCAGACGATCCGCGAGAAAGAACCGGTGCGGCCCAGCACGCGGCTGGCGACGCTGCCGGGCGAGAAACTCACCACCACGGCCAAACGCCGCTCCGCCGATACTTCCAAACTGTTGCATCAACTCAAGGGTGATCTGGACTGGATCGTGATGAAGTGCCTGGAGAAAGACCGGGCGCGCCGATATGAATCGGCCAACGGACTCGCCGCCGATCTCAATCGGCACCTCAACGACGAACCGGTGGTCGCCCGGCCGCCGAGCGCGGCCTACCGGTTCCAGAAAGCCTTTCGCCGGAACAAGCTGGTGTTCGGGGCGGTGACTGTGGTGACGACGACTCTTATTCTGGGGCTGGCGGTCAGTTCATGGGAAATGTTGGCCGCTCGACGCGCGCGAAACGGTGAGCAGCAGCAACGGCTGAAAGCGCAATCGGCCCAAAAAGCAGCCGAGACCGAGCGGCAGCATTCGCGTCGGTTGCTCTACGTGTCCGACATGAATCTCGCGCAACAATCGCTCAGGTTGAACAACCTCGGCCAGGCGCGCCGGTTGCTGGACCGGCACCGGCCGCAGCCCGGCGAGGACGACCTCCGCGGCTGGGAATGGCGCTATCTCTGGCAACTAACCCGCAGCAGCGCCCTCGTCACGCTCACCAATCGGCCAACGAAGGACGGATGGTCCGTCAGCTTTTCCCCGGATGGCAACCGCCTGGCCATGGCCTGGACAGACGGACGTGTGGATTTGTGGGATGTCCCGGCCAGACGGTTGATTCGGGCCCTCGCGGTTCCCAAGGATCCCACGGCCGCACGGGTCGCCTTTTCGCCGGTTCGTAATCTTCTGGTCGCCACATACCAACCCAAGGCGGTCACGCTGCATGACCTCGATTCCGGCCGGGAATCCATCCTCTGGCGGGCGCCCGACCAAGGCGATTGGGGAGTCCGTGACCTGTCGTTTTCGCCGGATGGTTCCAGAGTGGTCATCTATGCCGCATCAAGCTCCGGCGACGCGGTCTGGGTGGTGAATGTTTCCTCCTCCCAGATCGAAAGCCAGCACTCGACCGTTCACTGTGGTGGCGAACCTTTTGGCGCCGCCCGGCTATCCTCCGATAACCGGCGTCTGTATCTGGCGCGTTCGGACAATTCTAGCCGCCGCTGTAGCATCCAGTGCCTCGACCTCAGCTCGAGCAACAAACTCTGGCAGACCGAAACACAAATTGCCTCCGGGCTGACTACTCTGGCCGTCTCATCCGACGGGCGGTTGCTGGCCTCGGGCTTGGGCTATCAGGATTCCACCATCAGTGTGTGGGACGCCGCCACCGGCCGGCTTCTGAAAACGCTTGAGGGACACACGGCTTATGTTCGCAAGTTGGCGTTTACCCGGGACGGCGGACGTTTGATCTCCGCGGCGGCCGACCAAACCATCCGCTTCTGGGATACGAACACGTGGAATGAGACCAGGGTGCTGCGCGGCCACACCCAAGAGGTTAATGCTGTTGCGATCTCGGAGTCGGCGCAACTCATCGCCAGCGCGGGCGGCGGGAACCTCATGTTGTGGCAGGATGATGGCAAGAGTGCCACGGATGGATACCGCCGTCTGTCGGAAAACTTCTGGCCCGATCAGTTCCTGCTGTTGGACCACTCGCGCGTGTTGTTGTTGCCTCCGGGCCAGCCGCCCGCGCTGGCCGACCTCAAGCGCGACTCTCCCCCGCAGCCGCTGCCGGAGCTCGGGTCTTCCGCCAATGTTCTGGGCGGGTTTGGCACCAACCTCCTTTGCCGGTGGAGCGGAACCAACCAGATCATCGCTCTTGAATTGCGCGGGGCGGAGTTCATTCCACGCGGAGCCATCGCGGTGGATTCAGGTGCGCGCCCGTCTGGGCTGGCCTACAATCCCGCGCGCCAGCTCCTGGCATGGAGCGAAGGGTCTTCCTCGAATTCGGTTTACCTGGCAAGCCTGGCGGCACCCGGTCGTCGCATCGAATTGAAGAGCGATGTCCCCGGGCTGATTCCCTTCCGGTTCAGTGACGATGGAAACTACCTGGCGGCGTTGTACCCGGGGACATGGAGCTCCATGCACGTCTGGGACATCGAAACCGGGCGGATCGTGGTGACCAATAAAGAGAGCTTCGGTGATGCAACCTTTGCCGCGGGCGGGCGGGTGCTGGTCGTGGCATTCTGCTCGTTCTCAACGGAGGGGCATGAAATTGTATTCTACGACTTGGCGCACCCCGACCGGCCGCCGCGGCGCGTTCGCGGAAGTTCCTTTGTCCCGGCACTGGGTGTTTCGCCCGATGGCGCGCTGGTGGCCGCACCCACGTGGGGCGGGCAAGTGCGGCTGTTTGATGCCGTCAAGGGCGAGTTGATCGAAGAACTCCACGGACACTTGAATACGGTCTTTGGCGTCGCCTTCTCGGCGGATGGTCGCCGATTGATTTCCACGTTTGGCGGACGGGAGGCAGTCAAGCTCTGGGATGTCGGCACCCGGCAGGAGTTGCTGACCCTGGGTGGCACCGCCTCATCTACGATGTCGGCCACATGGAGTGCCGATGGGGACGTGATCCTCGCCGGCGCGCCCTGGCAAGCCTGGCGCGCGCCGTCCTGGGAGGAAATCGCGGCGGCAGAGGCGAAGGAGAGGGCGGAGGTCAAACAGCCTTAGCGCGTGTTTGAAAAGTCGCCCAGCGGTAGGGCGAGGCTCCTGCCGAGCCTGTCGGCAAGATCGAATTGCCGCTGTCGTTGAGGCTCGGCAGAAGCCTCGCCCTACCACGCCAGGCGTTTTCATACACGCTCTTAAGCCAGACCCCGGAGGAACGGCTGTCTGCGTCAGGTCTGGTGGAGCCTGCCGGTTCGTCGCAGACCATGGCCGCCGCAATGCCGGCGCAGCGCCACCCTTGCTGCCGCCTTCGCGGCACCTCGCGAAGGCTTGCCATCAGTCCTTTGAAAAAGTTCGTCCTGCCTGATCCTTTTCGCCGCTGGATGGCGTTACTCTAAGTGACGGTGGCTCACCGTGAGCGTTGCCACCCGACAAACCGCTGAAACAGAAACACGAGCTTCTGAGATCGGCGGCGACTGAAAACCAATCAACGACCAAGAATCAAACGACATGAAAACACAAACGGAAAGACCCGCGATGAAACTATCCGCACTGAATACCGAACGGCCATCAGGAACCCAACTCTGGAAGGTGGTTTGGGGAAGTTCCCTCATGAAAGCACTCAAGCTGGCACTTCTACTGGCCGTCTCACTTCCGCCGTATTTACGCGCGGAGGAAGCACGGTTCTTCCGGCTGGCCGGGCCGGTGGCCAGCACCATTACCGCGTTCAGTGCGGACGGGTACGTGACCTGGACCAACGCGGCGACCAACACCATCTTTACCGTGCAGGTCACTCCGTCTCTTCTCAGCCCAACCAACACCAAGTGGGCTGACTACATACAGGTGCCCGTCACCAACTCCGTCACGACACACCGGCTCTATGATCCCCGCACTCCCACCAACATGGCCTTTATCCCCTCCGGTTCGTTCCAGATGGGGGACAACCTAGATGGCGACACCAACGCCAAACCAGTACACACGGTATTTGTGAGCGGATTTTACATGGACCGGACGGAGGTGACCAAGACCTTGTGGAGCGAGGTTCAGCTTTGGTCCAGACTCAAAGGCTACGACATCGGCTACGCGGGTTCGGGCAAGGCACCCAGCCATCCGGTGCAGGACGTGAGCTGGTTTGACGTCGTGAAGTGGTGCAATGCGCGCTCGCAGAAGGAAGGACGGACGCCAGCGTACTACCAGAATGCCGCGCTGACACAAGTGTACAAGTCGGCAGAAGTGGCGCCGTATGTGAACTGGAATGCAGGGTATCGCCTGCCGACCGAGGCGGAATGGGAGAAGGCGGCGCGCGGTGGGGCCAGTGGGCATCGTTTCCCGTGGTCAACTGTGGAAACGATCACGCATAGCCAGGCGAACTACAACAGTTTCACGAACTACCCTTACGACGTCAGCCCGACGCTGGGCTATCACCCGACGTTTGCCGTGGGAAACGAGCCTTACACCAGTCCGGTGGGGTATTTTGCAGCGAACGGGTACGGGCTGTACGACACGGCGGGGAACGTGCGGGAGTGGTGCTGGGACTGGTATGGGGCGTATTCGAGCGGTGCGCAGACCGACCCGCGTGGGCCGGCGACTGGCGCGAACCGGGTGCGTCGGGGCGGCGCATGGCACCGTGAGGCGACCCTTTGCCGGGCGGCCTGCCGTGACGCGGACTACCCCCCGTCGGACACGATCTTCTGCGTAGGGTTTCGTTCCGTCCTCCCGCCAGGTCAGCCATGAGCAGAAAGGGCAGCAAGCGAAGTCTCGTGAGGCAGGTGTGGCGGTTCAGCTTCCACATGGCCGCCATAGCGGCACCCTTGATGACTACCTTCGCGGCGCATGGTGAGGGCTTGCCAGCGGTCTATTGCAGAAAGTTCGTCCTGCCTGATCCTCTTCGCCGCTGGATGGCGTTACTCTAGGTGAAGGTAGCACGGGATGGCGGAACTCAAATTTCGTCTTCAACCCGGCCTTCGACAGCAATCAACAAAACAAAAAACGAAAGGATAGAACCTATGAAGTTAATCAACACACTTAAACTCGCGGGACTGGCTGGCGTCGGCTTTACTCTGGCAACCATGTCAGCCCTTGGGCAGTCTCCTATCATCAGTTCCTTCGGTCAGAACGGGCAACTGGTTTGCACGAACCTGCAACCTGGCAGCACCGCGAGCGTGGAATGGGCCTCGTCGGCGTTAGGACCGTGGACTACCAACTGGGCGGGGCTGGAGTCGGTGCCGGTAGGCTCGAACGGACTGATTCAGGTGGGCGTGCCGATGTTCTATCGGGTGCGGGGAACTCCACCTCCTACCTTTGGCAACGTCACCTTCACGAAATGGATAACCGCTTTCCCCAATCAGCCGGGCCTGATCGCAACTATGGCGGGCATAGCCGGAGGGGACGTAGGCACGGGCACCTTTGCCGGAGAGGTTTTCAAGATGAGCACCGACGGCGTCACTGGCGTCACGGAGATCGTGGCCTTTTACCGCCTTAATGGCCCAACGCATTCCCTCACCGCGCTCGTCCAGATAATGCAAACTGGCACCGTCACTGGTTCAAAGGCAGTGATCCTCGGTGTCGTCACGGACGGCTGGCTGAAAGTCCACTCTGTAGCAGGGGAATACACGCAGATCGCGATTGATCATGACGGGGGAACTGGCTACCAGGGCACTCTCGACATCAAGTAAGATCTAAGTGACTGGCTTCCAGCAGCGGCATGAGCCCCGTAAGTTCAGCCGTTGACAACGGATCGGGCTGGGGAGCGTCAGAGGCGGCGGGTAGTTGCGACCAAGCCGTGGCGCGAAGGACGCCGAGCAGTCCGTGACCTACGCCGACCGCAGCGGCGCGCGGGGATGCCCGTGACGAATCTCTGGACGAGCACGCCGTCGAGGCCGTAGTTCTTCATCCACAGAAAGTGACGGTCAACCACGTTCGAGTTCATCGCGGAGTAGAGAAATGCCTGGCATGCAGAAGAAGAGATTGTATAATTTCATACGGAATCAGGATCCTATCCTGACATGGAGGTGAGAGCAGGAATTTGCCTTCTTGCGCGACCGCGCCGTTGCGCATCTGGCTCTCCTGGGTGGTGGGTGGCACGGCAATGAAAACTTCGGCCGCCGGCCGTCACTTGGCCGCGCCCATCCGCAGCCGGGTGACGACCAGAAAATGGTCGCTGGGAAACTGGCCGTTGCGCGAGAACGTCTCGATCTTGGCGGAGTCCACGGTGAATGCTCCGCGCGTGAGAATCCAGTCAATTCGCACGCCGTTTCGCCGGATGACTTTGAAACCGTCGGACGTGCCGAGCCCTTCGCCCTTGCGCTCTTTGGCCGTCACCCACGCGTCCGAGAAGAAACCGTCGCCCGTCAGAATCTTGTAGGCTTGGTTTGTGCCGCCAGCGGCGTTAAACCCGAACTCCGAAATAGGCGGACGGCGAACAGTAGTGGGACCGACTTCCAGCCGGTCAGGTTGCGCGTTCGACCACAGGTCCGGTTTTTTCTGTTAGGCCAACTGCAAACTGACCGGCTGGAAGCCGGTCCCACTACGCGAAGCGGATTCCGCTTCAGAGTTCGGGTTGAAATCGCCCGTCAAGATCAACGCCGGCTTGGTATCCAGAGCCTGTCCCCAGCGGAGGAAAGGGCTGTCGTTGTTGATCGGGACTGCGTTTCGGCGGTATGCAAGCGGGGGCAATTTCGTGATGGGAGCCAAATCGTGCCATTATGTGGGGGGACTTCACCTGCTGCGGCCCAACACCCCAGGCACCAGCGATCAAGGCCAGCGCTCGTCAGTCGATGCCAAACCTGCCCAAAATAACGTGGTTTAGCCTCAAATCATGAAATCGCCCCCACTTGCATATCGCCGAAACGCAGTCGCGCTCACCAATGACAGCCCTTTCCTCCGTTGGGGACAGGCCCTAGTGTAAACAGTGAGCCGCCCTCGTGCGTTGGTGTGAAGGCGCAACGGTAAACAACACCAAGAACTGATCCCTTTAGATTCGCCCTCCCGGCCAGGCTCTGCGGGAGCGTCGCCCTACCTGGCTACTGAATAGATACGGCTGAGGCTAGACTTCATTCGCCGCCGCCACCCATTCGTAGCCGCCCGCTTTGAGTCCGACGGCCTTGAAGTGTGCCTTGCCGCACTTGATCTTCTTCCGCTGGATTTCGGGAATCTTCAGCCAGTCGGTCGTGCCTTTGGTTTCGCGCACGAGATAGACCTTGTTCTGCCCCGACTCATCCTCCTTCACGATGGCCCAATCAGGATTGTAAGTACCCAGCGGAGTCTCGACTTTGAACCAATCCGGCAGTTTGAAGAACAACTTGATGTCCGGACGGCGATCCAGCGTCTTGGCGAACTCGTATTCCACCTGCGATTCAAACTCGATCACGTCGTAAATGCTGTTGTTCACTTCCAACAAACGTGAGACGTAGCTCTCCAGTTCCGCGCTCACCAACCGGTGCATTTCCCACTCGGCGTTGGCTACACGTTCATACTCGATGCCATCCACCATCAGGTCGTGCAGCGACTTCTTTATGGCGGCGACGGCGTGCTCCAAAAACTGCTGCGGGTTGCGTGTTATCTCCCCGAGCTTCTCCGAATTCCGTAGGATTTCCGCCAGCGTCGGACGTGTCAGTTCGGTCTCACGTTGCAAGTGGCCGAGCAAGTCGGGGATTGGTGCGCTGTATTCGGGATCGCGGATCGTCTGGGCGGCGCGTTCCTCGCCGAACACGCCCTCCTCTGGAGACATGAACAGTTCGTGTTTCTCGCGCCGGATGAACGGCGCTTTGATCTCCGGCATTCCGCGCAACTCCCCGGCCGAGCGTGACACCAAATCCGCCGTCGAAAACTTCACCGCATAGCGCGTCTTGAGTTTGATCTTGTCCCAAAGAATCTGAAAGTCCGGGTCGAGCAACCGCTGTTTCTTCAGCACGCCTTTCCGCCGCTCGCGCTTGTTCAGGATGCGGCCCTCGAAGTTCACGCCGCACTCCTTCTGCATCTCGTCCTGTAATTGCTTGGCAAACTCCTTGAAGCTCTCGCTCGCCACCACGGTGAGCTTGTTGATCAGCGGGTCAAAACATCGCTCGCCATTCTCCCGCACCGGCAGGCGCAGGCCGCGCCCGATGGTCTGCCGCCGCTCGCGCTCTGTGCTGATTTCCCGCAGCGTGCAAATCTGAAATACATTCGGATTGTCCCAGCCCTCGCGCAGCGCCGAGTGGCTGAAAATGAACCGCAACGGTTCGCTCATTGAAAGCAGCCGCTCCTTGTCCCGCATGATGAGGTTGTAGGCCTCGTCATCCGCCTTGGTGGAGCGGCCTTCGCTGCTGTCCTTGGGTTTGCCTTTGTCTTCGGCGAAGTAGCCGTTGTGAACCGTCGCCACCGGCAGCGGATTCAGGACCGCGTACCGCGGCAGCTTGGCAAGCTCCTCATACAATTCCACGAACCACTGCCGGAACTTCCCGTCCGCCTCCGCGTAGTGCGCCACCCGGTCCACGAAGAACAGCGATAGCACCTTCATCCGCTGATCCGGCGGCAACTGGGCAATGCGCAACTCCTTCTCGAAATGTTCCCGGATAGTTTCCCGCACCTGGATTCTCAGCACTTCATCCGTCCGCCCGCCGTGCGTGGTGCCCGCCACCAAACTCACCCCATTCTTGAACTGGAGGTATTGGTTGCCGGCATCAATCAAATCCACCTCGTAGCCGCGATAGTTCTCGCGCTGCCCGGACAGCGCGAACAAGTCGCTCTCCTGCGTCACTGTCACCGTCTTGCGCTTGCAGCCGCTCGCGCCCTCGACATCAATCTCCAGTTTGGCGGCAATCCGGGTCTTCGTCGCCGTGATGGACTTCACCGCGATGTAGGGCCGGTTGAAATCCCCACCGTCCACGACGGAATCCACCTCGATACGCTTGACCAACTTCAGGTCGTAGGCTTTCACCGGGTCAAGCCGATAGACCAGGTTGAAGTAGTCCTTGTGCGTCGCGGAGTAGCGCAGCGTGCAAAGCGGGTTCAGGCTTTCGATGGCCTTCGTGCGCAACTCCGTCGCCAGGTTCTGCGGTTCGTCCACCACCACCAATGGCCGGGCGTGCTGGATGAACTCAATCGGCCGGCGCCCGTTCATCTGGTCTTTCGTGTTTTGGATAACGGTGCTGCTTTTGTCGAACGCCTGAATGTTCATCACCATCAACTGCATCTGGTTGCTGGCGGAGAACTGCCGCAGCTTCGACACCTGCGCCGAATCATAGACCCAGTAGTCGAGCGGCGCGTTTCCGTAGAGCGATTGAAAATGCTCCTTTGTCAGCTCAATCGTGTTCAATACCCCCTCGCGGATCGCCACGCTGGGCACGACGATGATGAATTTCTTCCAGCCGTAACGCGCGTTCAGTTCAAACAACGTCCGCAGATAAACGTAGGTCTTGCCCGTGCCCGTCTCCATTTCGACCGAAAAGTGCAAGCCCTGCAATTCCGCCGCCAGCTCCAGTTCGTTCTCCGCCTGAATCCTTTGGACGTTGCGCAGTATGGACTCGTCGCCCAAGACCAGCGAATTGCCCACACCCATTTCCGTGAGCAGATCGCCGCCGAGCGCGTCGCTCTGCCATTGCAGCGAGGCCCGCGTGAGCGGTTGCCCGGCGAACACGTCGGCCACCGCGCGGATCGCGTCCAACTGGAAATCCTGGTTGCTGTCGAATTTGATTTTCATGCGGCGGAATTCCAAAGGATTGAAGACTCGTATTGCCTCGTCGGCGAGAGTCGCGGAGCGACAACGCGATGGTAGCCGTGGCTTTCAAGCCACGGACAGTCCGACCCACCATCCAATCGTCGCTTCGCGACGATTGAAATGCCGCGCGAGGGCTTCAGGCGTCGCTCCGCGACGCGGGACGTTGGGCGTCTCCACCGTGGGATGAATCCCACGGCTACCTTCATGGCATCGCTCCGCGATGAAACCGGAGGGTGCGCGCTGCTATTGGTTGCGATCCTTCTCATGCTGTGTGGAATTCAATCCCGTGCGCCTTCATCTCCAGCACCGTATTCGCCTTGAGTTGGTCGTTGCCGGCGAAGGCGATGTCGAGGCAGATCACGCCTTTGGGCTTCCGCTCCATGATACCACGCAATGTCTCTTGGGTGATGGGTCGCGCCAGACAGACCGCCAGCGTGCCGTCCGCCACGTCGTAGAACGTCTGTGCGCCAATCCGCCCGGATGCGACGTTGCTCGTGAGCAGCAGATTGCTTTTCAGAATCAACTCATAAAGCAGCGCGTCATCCGGGCGGCCTTCCTCGACGTTGTGCGCCATCAGCTTCAACTGCTCGGCCAAACCAGCGCCGTCTTTGGGCGCGGATGCGGCGTCCCAGACTTTGAAATTGCTGCTACCGAGTTTGAAGACCTTGAAGCCCAAGTCCTGTTCCAACCGCAGAGAACGCATAGACTCAGCATCCGCCAGCGGCAATTCGCTTTCTGACTCCTTTGTGTTCTCTGCGTTCTTTGCGGTTAATTCCGTTTCCAGCTTTTTAATTACGCGGCGGGCGCGCTCTTTGGTGATGTCCGCGATGGTGGGGAAATCTTTGCGCTCCGTCGGTTCGGGCAATTGGACGAGGATGAACTTGCGGCTGCCACCGTCCTGCGCGTTCAACTCCAACACCGCCTGCGCCGTCGTGCCGCTCCCGGCGAAGAAGTCGAGAATGATGGAGTCCTTGTCCGTGATCGCATGGATCATCTCCTGTAGCAGGAACGGTGACTTCGGCGACTGGAACACCTTCTCTTTTGTGTTGAATAGAGCATTGAACTCTTTTTGCCCTCGTTCCGTGTAGAACGACTTGTCGACCAGAATCGTTTTCAACATCCGATCAGCGCCGCTGGCGTAACTCTTTCGGTAAATCTTCCACCGGCCGCTGATTTTCTGCGCAACCAAATAATCGAGGTCCTTCTCAGCTTTCGCACGCTCCCAAGTCCAACAGCCTTCAAATCCGTCATCCCACACGGGCAAAACCTTGTGAAGCCCCTCAGCTTGATTCAGGAACACCTCGCCCTCTTCATTTGCAAACAGCGGATAGAACAGGTTCCTTCGGTTGTGTTTCCCGAATTCACGATGGGTATTCCTCAACTCCAAGAGTCGGAACTTGCCACCTTCATCCGTTTCCGGGTACTCGGTCTCAATCTGGTCTTCATCCTTTGCGATCGAGAATGCGCCTTTAGGAAGCGGTTCTTTGCTGAAGACCAACAGATATTCGTGGTTGGTCGCAAAGTGTTTGTCCTGTGAGCGACCTTTCGGGTTACAAAGAAGACTAACAGCGGCAACGAAGTTTTCCTCACCAAAGATCTCATTCATTACAAGCCGCAGATCGTGAATCTCATGTTCGTCGATGCTCACTACGATTGCGCCATCCCTTCGCAAGAGATTCCGCGCCAGAAAGAGCCGGGGATACATCATCGTCAGCCATTTGCTGTGGTAGCGCCCGTCCGTTTCGGCATTGGTGGTGAGCTTGATGCCTTCGCCGCTGACTTGGCCGGAGAATTTCAGGTAGTCGGCCAGCCCTTCCTTGTAGTTGTCCGGGTAGATGAACTCGCCGCCGGTGTTGTAGGGCGGATCAATGTAAATCATCTTCACCCGCCCGTGGTAGCCGCCTTGCAGCAGCTTGAGCACCTCCAGATTGTCGCCCTCGATGATGAGGTTCTCGGAAGCGTTGAATGACGGGCCGGTCCCGATGGTCGCGCCAGCGTCTTGGACTGCGCCAGTCCTCTGGCGCTTTTCGGATGCCGCTCCCGTCTCCGGTGCCAAAGCGGCATAGGACTGCCGCAGTCCAAGACCTTGCGGAGGTTCGGCGGCGAAAGGTAGCGGTGGCCAGGATTCTTCGGGACAGGGCAGCAACGTGCCGGGACTGGTGATTTGAATGGCGCGGATGGCCTCGGATTTGCCCGACCACGAAAGGCCGTAGCGTTCCGGCGCGTCGGTGGCGGCGTCGCCGAGTAGTTGCGCCAACTTCTGGAGATCGGTTTTTCCCTCGCTGAAGGCTTCGGGAAAGAGTGTGCGGAATTGTGACAGTCGTTCCGCGTGAACATCGCGCGAAGTCAGCGGCAGTTTGAGGTCGTCTCTGGTAGCCATTTGTGGTGTCGTTGCCCGCGCAACGGCCAACCACGGGAAATCCCTCAACAGAAGGGGCGCGAACCTAACGCGCCCTGCATCGAGGCACTGCGAAGAGCCTTGCACAGAAGACACGCCAAGCCGCGCCCGATGGGGCGCGTGCTCGGTCGAGTTCTGTGCGGGCTTGGGAAAATTCGCAGTTTTCGATGCAGCCCGTAGCCGAAGCTACGCAGAATTGTTTCGGTTAAATCAAATTGTCGTTTTGTCTTTGTCTTTACGGTCACGGCGAAACTACGCCGGAGGCCGCACTCTGACAATGCCGGATTCACCCTCCTCGGTCTGCGGCCACCTGCCCCAATACATCAAAAAGCGGCCTTCGTTGCCGAAGGCCGCTTGGCTCTGTAGCGGCGGTCTGTGACCGCCGGGAATCGTCGCTCGTAGAGCGACGCTACGGACACTAACTGCTACGCTGGAGGTGTGACGGGCGGAGTCGGCGGCGCGGGCGGCGGTGTAGGCCGGGTGCCCTCACCCGGCGTCCCCCGAAGTAACCGACAACTTGGGGATGCACCGGCGTCTCCTAGCCTCCAGCGCGCTCCCACAGGCGGTCCGGGTGCTCGCCAATGGCGGCCCTTATCCCTATCTGCCGGTGGCTTGGCGCAGGGCCAGATGACGCTCCAGCGAGCACCGGGCGCGACAGGCGAGACGCCTGTCCTACTATATGGGTACGGCTTCGCCGTGGATTGAGAACCGTCCTTCCTTGACAGCCCGGTGCGTCACGCCACACTGGCCGCCCTGTTTAACCTATGCATTTCCTAAATTCGCTGTCGGCCACCGAGTGGAGCGTCATGGAACGCTTCCTCAAAGCTGTTGTCTTCCCCAAAGGTGCCTGCATTCTCACGCAAGGCGACCCGGGGGATGGTTGTTATCTCATTGACGCCGGCGAGGTGCGCCTTGAACTAGAGCACGTCGAGGCGGACAGCGAAAACGTGCTCGGCCATCTCGGTGCCGGCTCCCTCTTAGGCGAACTTGCCCTGTGTGACCGCGGGCCGCGGAGCGCCAGTGCGTTCGCCGAGACGGAAGTGCAGGCTCGCTGGCTTGGCTGCGACGACTTCGACCGCTTATGCCGGGAGCAGCCCCAGCTCGGACTAGCCATCTCGCAGGCAATGGCTGGCGATCTTACCGCCAAACTGCGGAACATGAACCGCCGCCTGGTGGAGTTTATTTTCCAGGACGAAATTGATGAAGCCACCCACGCGATGGTGGCCCGCGCCGCGGCGGCCCAGAAGGACTTCGCCGCCTGGCCGGAAGACCGGGTGGATGCGTTACTCCAGGACTTAGCTCAGGCGATTGCCGACCAGGCAGAACCTTTAGCCGCGGCTACGGTGCAAGAGACTGCGATGGGCGTCGTGGCCGACAAGGTGGCTAAGAACCGGTTCGCCGCTCTGGCCGTGGTGAAGAGCTTGGTAGGCCGGCCGGGTAACGGCCTCCTGCCTAACTCCGCTGGCACCGGCGTCACTGGCATCGCAGCGCCCGTCGGGGTCGTGCTCGGATTACTGCCGGTGACTAATCCCGTGGCTACGATGGTCTTTAAGACGCTAGTCTGCCTCAAGGGTCGCAACGCCGTCATTTTCTCCTGTCACCGCAATGCCCAGGGCGTGAGTAACCAAGCCGGGACACTTATGCGCGAAGTCTTGCGCCGCCACGGCGCGGCGGAGGATTTGGTGCAATGGATCCAGGGACGCATCAGTCGCCGCACCACCGCGAAGTATATGAAGCACCCCGGCGTCGGACTTATCCTCGCCACCGGCGGCCCTAGCATGGTCCACGCGGCTTACAGCAGCGGACGGCCCGCCCTCGGCGTGGGCAGCGGCAACGCGCCTTGTTGGATTGCGGCCGATGCGGACGTGGAAGCCGCCGCCGGCGCCATCGTCCTGAGTAAGAGCTTCGACGCGGGCGTCATCTGCGGCAGCGAGAATAACCTGGTGGTGGACGCCAGCCGGCGCGAGACGTTCGTCGCGGCGTTGGTGAGCCACGGCGCGGCGTTGCTAACTGCGGACGAAAAGGCCCGCCTCGCCGCCATCATCTTCGACCCCGAATCCGGCCATCTGGAGAAGGCAGTTATCGGCCGGCCAGCGGCGGAAACGGCGGTGCGCGCCGGGATTGAGCGGCCCTACGAAATCCGGTTACTCGTGGCACCTGTTACGACTGCGGAGTTAGCGACGCCTTTCGCGCTGGAGAAGCTGGCCCCGATCTTGAGTCTCTTCACCGTGCCGGACGAGGCGGAGGCGCTGGCACTGTGTGAGAGCATCTTGAACCGCTGCGGCAAGGGCCACACGGCCATCGTTCACACGCAGAGCGAAGAGGTGGCGCAGCGTTTCGGCGCGGCCATCACTGCCAGCCGCCTGCTGGTCAACGCCCCGGGCACACACGGGTGCATCGGGCTGGGGACCGGGCTGGTGCCCAGCCTGACCTTGGGGTGCGGCACCTTCGGGGGTAACTCGACTACTGACAACGTCACTTACACCCATCTTATCAATCTGAAGCGCCTGGCGCGGGCGCTCCCGGTTAGCTCGGTCTGATCCGGGCCGGAGTAATACACAACGCGGCCGGGCATTGCTTCCCGGCCGAGTTGTGGTGTACGGAGTTAGTCTCCGGTGTTCCGCCACATCTGTGCAGTTGGTGGTAGGACGAGGCTTATGCCGAGCCGCGTCCGCCGCGGGTTCCGCCGTCTTTCTCTTTAGCGGCGGCGAGTCACTGAATCTAGGAACTCCGGCGGCCCCGGCGTGGCGTTCTCCTCCGGCTCAGCCTCCGCAAACACCGGGCCGGTTCACGCTTTGAGTTCTTGCGCCAACGGGCGCAACGGCTAGGCCGAGAGAGTTACTTGGAATAGCTCGTATAGCTCCTGGCGCGCTCCGTAGGCGCCTTGGGCTGCAAGGATTGCTGTCTCCCCATTCCTCTGACAGGTATTCCCCTGACTAAGCCCGCCGAACCGCCGGCCAATCCTACTTGGTCCCCCGGTAGGAACCAACCCTCTCACCGGTGGCTTATCCTATGAGTGTGCCGCGGTTGGTTTTGCGCGCAGCGGTGCCGGCGTCATAGACCGGTCGGGTGATCGAGAAAACACCAGGGGAGTTGAAACTTCGCCGCCAGGTGTTCTGCCAGCGCCTTGACGCCGAAGGTCTCGGTGGCGTAATGCCCTCCGTAAAGGACGTTGACGCCTAGTTCCTCCGCCAGCGCGTAGGTCCAGTGCGGCCCTTCGCCGGTGATGAACGTGTCCACGCCCTCGGCCACGGCCTGTTTCACCTCGTCGCCCGCGCCGCCAGTTACGACGCCAATGCGCCGACACACCGCCGGGCCGCCGGGAACCAGCTTCGGCTCGACGCCGGTCGCCCGCGCCAGGCGGGCCACCAATTCCGTGCGAGGAAGATTCGTCTGTGCCTGGAGGCCGATCTGAGTTTCGTGGCTGAAGAAAAAGGGACGTAACCGCTTCAGGCCCAGCGCCGCGCAGAGTCGGGCGTTGTTGCCGAGCTTGGGGTGGGCGTCGAGCGGCAGGTGCGCGCTATAGACAGCCAGGTTGTTTTCGATGAGCAGGCACAGCAGTTCGTGGCGCTTGCCAGTCCAGGGATGCGACGGTGCCCAGAACAGTCCGTGGTGGACGATCAGCAAATCGGCCCGCGCAGTGATGGCGAGTCTTACGGTGGCGAGGCTGGCGTCCACGGCGGCCGCCACCCGCGTGACACTGCCGCGATTTTCCACCTGAAGTCCATTTGCCGCGCCGGCGTAGTCTTTGATCGCGCTGACACGCAGTACGCGGTCGCAGTGGTGGACGATTGTCTGAAGTGAGACTGTGGTCATGCCAGCAGGGAAGCAGAACCAGCGGCGGATGCAAGGCGGAGTTGCCGGATTAAGTCGCGCTCTCAGAGTTCGCGCAGCAGCTTCTGGAAGCGCTGGAGATAAAGCTCCATGCTGTGGTCGGACACAGAGGTGCGGGCGGCTTTCTTATAGTCCTCGACGGCGTTGGCGACAGTGCTGAGGAAACGCTGCCAGAAGCCGACGTCGCGCTGGAGGTTCCCGTCGGCGTCGAAGTAAATGAGGTTGCCGACGTGCTTGAAGCCCAACAGACGCGGCGGCACGCGGGTCACGAGATCCTCGTTGTTGACGACGCGGAAAGTGCGGTTGCCTAACTCCTTCTCATAGGCGTCGGCAAACGCCTGGTCGCCTACTCTCGGACTGCCGTAAGTGTAGATGCCCTGGATCGGATAGATGTTATTAGTGGCCAGTCGCGCCGCCATGAGTGTGGCCAGCGCGGCACCGAGGCTGTGGCCGGTGATGTAAAGCTGGCGGCCGGTGCCCTGGAGTTTCTTTATTTCGTCCCGGATGGCGACGTACTGGCTTTCCAGCGCGCCGGCAAAGCCCTCATGCACGAGGCCCATTCCTCTGTCCCACTCCTTGGGCTTGAACCGCACGTCGGTCAACCAATCCTGAATCTCCTTCGGCTCGGTGCCGCGAAAGGACAGGATAGCCACCTGCGGTCCGAAGGCCAGAAACGCCTGCGTGGTTTTCCCGTCATCGAAGAATTTGACCGTTGGATCAAAGATCCATTGGCGGCTCACGGTCTTCACGAGTTCGGACTGGTCGCGTTCGTAGGCGAGGCGCGCGGCCTCGGCAAGCCAGCGGCCTTTGCGTTCGGAAAACTCCATCGTGGGCAGCGCGAGGTCGGTGCCAATGTCAGCCGGCACCGATGGGGATGCGACCTGGGCCGGTCGGCCCGCGGCGGCGGACACGGCACCGCCGGACACTGCGGGCGGTGGGGTGACTTTCGTGGATTCCTGGTCTTCCTGTTCGGCGGCGGTGGGCGGACGGCGGCCCGCCGAGCGCAGGCTGACGAGCTTGTTCAACATGTCATACCAGAACGGCGCGCCCAGGGAAACCGCCAGCGCGGTGACAAGCACGCCGAGGAGTTTGGTGAAGATCGCCAGCGTCCAAAGGCCGCAAGTTGAGGCCGCGGCAACGGTGGTGGTGGTGGCGGTTGGCGCGTTAGTGTCGTTGGTGACTGCCGCACTAACGACGTTAGTGGACGCCGCGGCGGTTGTCTTAATGATCGGCGCAAAATTGATCGCCGCGTTGGCCTGCCAGCCGATGGGAAAACCTATGCCTTGCAGCGTCTGAAGATCGCGGATGCGGGCTTTCATGTCTTGCTGGAGATCGTTCATCGAGTTAGTGGTTTCCCCACTTGTTACTTGGGCAACCGTGTTCGAGGACAGCGTCACAGCATAGGCGGCGACACTTTCGCGCAACTGGTCGTTCGTTCCCAAGACATAGGCGACGCGGATAGAGTCGGCGTTAAGTAAGGCGGCGGAGCTAAGACCGATCCAGAACAGCCAGTTGGCGGTCTTGCGTTTGTAGCGACCTATTAGCCGCTCCATCGCCTCGTTATACCATAGTTCAATGCCTTGCTTGAACTGTGTCAGGGCATCAGCACCGGCGGCGGGAGCCGCAATCATAAGGTTGCGCGTGCGGAACAGGGTTTGTAAGTGCTCCTGCAAATGCTGCGGACAGTCTGCTGTCTTGCCATCGCCGACCGGCACTTGGAGACGCAGTTGCAAGGCCCGCTCCAGGCTGGCGACTGTGTTGGGGAGGTTCCCGGAGACATCCTTGGGCAGTAGGTCCACCACGGTGGTGGCAAAGGCGGCTGGCTCGATGTACGAAGGCTCCTTGCCATCGGGCGAGAACAGGCTGGCAATGAGTGGGTGGCCCCAGAAGTAGCGCCATACGGCGTCGCTTTGGGCTGCTGCCGGCGCGGCGGCGGCGCTTGTCCCCACCGACTGTGCGCCGACCTTGCCTTTGTCTGCCGGTCGCGCACCGCCATCGAGCAGCATACGAACGGTCTCCGCGAGCAACTGGCGGCGCCAGCCAAAAAACGCCGACAGAATTTCAATGGCGATGCTGCAAATGGTGCTGAGCAGGATGTAAAGAACCACCAGGCCCAGACCGACATCAATGATTTGCGACAGGTTCATAGGGATTTCCTCGATTGGTTGCCGTCGCCGACAAGGCGCGGCGGAACCGTGCATAGTGTTTCGTATCCGCCGTGTTTTGCAAATCTCTTTTCACCTGCAATTCTCACTATAGTCCTGTCAACCCCCGCCGGTGAGGGCACCCGGCCTGCAAGCGGGTGGGTTTGTGGGGGTGTAGGCCGGGGGCCCTCACCCGGCGGAGTTTGACAGGGACCTACTGAGAATTGCTGTCTTTGCACTTCCATGCCCGCGCCCGTGGCATCCATAAGTTGATAGTTCTGTTATGGACTGCGGCGGCAAGCGAAGCGCGACGCCGCTTTGGTCGCCGAAGTCGGGAGCCGGAACCGCGTCGTCGCCGACGCGCTGCCGGTTTTCCTGCCATCTGGATTGAAGTCGCGCCGCCGGTTCAGTAACTTACCGCCGCTATGACATTAACCGAAAAACTATTGGCCCGCGCCGCCGGTAAGGCGCAAGTGCAGGCCGGCGATAACCTCTGGGTGAGCGCGGACGTGCTGATGACGCACGACATTTGCGGCCCCGGCACCATCGGCGTATTCCGACGCGAGTTCGGCGCGACTGCCAAAGTCTGGGATCGCCGCCGCGTGGTGATCATCCCAGACCATTACATCTTCACCGCCGACTCCAAGTCCAACCGCAACGTGGACCTCCTCCGCGAGTTCGCCCGCGAGCAGGAGTTGCCTTACTTCTACGACGTCGTGGACGGCGCCAGCGGCGCGTGGAAGTTCGACCCGTCCAAGGGCTTGCTCGCGCGGCAACATGGCTCCCGCTACGCCGGCGTCTGCCACGCGGCGTTGCCAGCCAAAGGCCACACCCGCCCCGGCGAAGTGCTCTTCGGCACCGACTCGCACACCTGCATGGCCGGCGCGTTCAATGAGTTCGCCACCGGCATTGGTAACACCGATGCCGGCTTCGTCATGGGCACCGGCAAGCTACTCATCAAAGTGCCGGAGACGATGCTCTTCCGCCTCGAAGGCCGGCTCCAGCCTGGTGTGATGGCCAAGGACATCATTTTGCACCTCATCGGCGAAATCGGTTTCGACGGCGCGACGTACCGCGCGCTACAGTTCGACGGTCCCGGCGTGGCGTGGCTCAGCATGGACGACCGCATGACCATCGCCAACATGGCCATCGAAGCCGGCGGCAAGAACGGCATCTTCCCCTTTGACGGACGCACCGCCGAATACATCGAGGCCCGCACCAAGCTTAACGGCACTAAGCAAACCTACGAGCCAGTCGAGGCCGATCGCGACCAGAAGTTCGTTCAGGAAATCACCGTGGATTTGAGCAATCTGGAGCCGACCGTCGCCTGTCATCCCGATCCGGGCCAGCGCAAGACAGTGAAGGAAATGGGCGGCCTGAAGCTCGACCGCGCCTACCTCGGCTCCTGCACCGGCGGCAAGACCAGCGACTTCGTGGAAGCTGCCCGCGTTCTCCAAGGCCAGCGCGTGACCATTGACACCTTCGGAGTGCCGGCGACGCCAGATATTGTCCACGAACTCCAGACCACCCGCTGGGGCGAGGAGACGATTTGGGAAGTGCTCGTGGCCGCCGGCGTGCGGATGACCGAAAACGCCGGTTGCGCGGCTTGTCTCGGCGGCCCGGTGGACACCTTCGGTCGTATCAACCAACCGGGGCTTAAGTGCATCAGCGCCACGAACCGCAATTTCCCCGGTCGCATGGGCGACAAGGAATCGCGGGTCTATCTGGCGTCTCCCGCGACGGTGGCGGCCAGCGCCATCGCCGGCCAAGTGGCGGACCCCCGCGAGTATCTGCCGAACTGATGCGGTTCCGCGCTCCCGCTGGCGCGGTTGCCAGCGGGGCGTATTACTTCAGTAAGAGCGAGTATGAAAACGCCTGGCGTGGTAGGGCGAGGCTCCTGCCGAGCCTCAGCGACAGCGGCAATGTTCCTGCCGGACGGCTCGGCTGGTTCCGCAGGAGAAGGGCGGGCGGGTTGGGTGGAAGAAGTTGGCGGCGAACGCCAGTTCGCCGCTACGCGAAATCAACCGTAGCGGCGGATTGGT
>CAINDV010000093.1 GCA_903847485.1 uncultured Verrucomicrobiota bacterium | reverse complement strand
GGACCCGGCCGGTTTTTCGCGACACTGCCCGCTATGTTTAAATCCTTGTTTCATTCCGGTCGGGTGCTCGCGCGTCACGTCAACAGCCCGTTGGCTGAGGAGCGAAGCCCGTTCTTGACACATCTGGCATTGGTGGGCAGCTCCCGCTTGACACTGCTGCGCTATGCAACGCACCTGCGGGTGATTGCCCTCCTGCTGGACAAACACGCACCGGGCCAACTTTCGCGCGAAGTCATCGACCGGTGCGCTCAACGTTGGGTGCGCCGGCAAAGGCAACGGGGTCGTGGCCGAGACTTGAAGTGGTCGGCCAAGCACTTCGTTCAAGTGGCGTGCGCCTGGTGCCGCTTCATGGGGTGGCTCCACAAGCAGCCCCGGCTGGTACCGGTCGATGCGGGACGACTCCAAGCCTGGGCGGCGTTTTTGCGCACCGAGGAGGGTTTGGCTGAAACATCCGCTACCCAGTACGGTTGGTGGGCCGAGGGTTTCCTCCGTTGGCTCAAGGAACAAGCCGTGCCGTTGCGCCGCGTCACCGTGGCCAGGGTCGATGGGTACTTAAAGCACCTTGCTTCCAGGGGGCTGAGTCGCGTCACGTTGGCCATTGCCGCAACGGCGTTGCGTCGCTTTTTCCGCTATGCTTATGCGCCGGAATGGTGTCGGCAGGAGGTGGCCCCCGTGATTCTCGCGCCGCGGCTCTTTCAGCAGGAAAATCTCCCGGCCGGTCCGACTTGGCCCGCGGTGCGGCGGCTCATCGCAGCGACTCAAGGGATGACCAGCCAAGACCTGCGCAACCGGGCGATCCTCCTCTTGCTGGCGGTGTACGGGCTGCGCAGTGGAGAAGTGAGGGCTTTGCGCCTGGCGGACTTGGATTGGACGCGTCGGATCCTGCGGGTGCGGCGCAGTAAGTGCGCCCGGGTGCAGGAATACCCTTTGCCCCGGGCCATGGGGCAAACCCTGCGACGCTACCTCAAAGAAGCCCGGCCGCACAGCCGGCACGACGAACTGTTCTTGACCTTGCAGGCACCGGTTCGCCCCTTGTCCAGTGCCGCAATGTATATGCTGACCCGTCGCCTGCTGGATCGGCTGCAGATCGTCAGTCCCAAGCGTGGGCCACACATTCTCCGCCACGCCTGTGCCGCGTATTTGCTAAACAGCGGCTTGTCCCTCAAGGCGGTCGGCGATCATTTGGGACACCGAAGCCTGACCGCGACACAGGTCTATGCCAAGGTGGACTTGGCCGGTCTGCGCACCGTGGCCGCCTTTGATTTGGGAGGGTTGCTATGAAACTCGTCCAAGCCGTGGCGCAATACCTCACCTTGAAACAATCGCTGGGGTTTCGTTTTCAGACCGAGCGCATCATCTTGAACGCCTTCTGTCGGGCGATGGGGAAGGTGCGTGTGGGCCAGGTCACCCCCGGGGCCGTGCGCGCCTTTTGGGACGGCCACGGTCCGGGGACACAACACTGGAGCCGCCAATGGCATGCCTTGCGCGGTTTTTATCGTTTCGCCCTGTCGCGGGGGTTGGCGCGCCGGTCGCCTTTGCCGGGGCAAGCCCCCAAGGTCGCCGTGGTCTTTACCCCTTACATTTACTCCTTGCCAGAGCTGCAACGCCTGCTTCAAGCCATCACGCTCCGAGCGCACCCGGAGCTTGTCCCCGCTGACGATGCGAGTCTTGCTGCTGCTGCTTTACGGCGCCGGGTTGCGTCTCAGCGAAGCGCTGAAGCTCGCAGAAACCGATGTGGATCTGAACGACGCTGTGCTCCACGTGCGGTGCAGCAAGTTCTTCAAAAGTCGGCTCGTGCCTGTCGGCCCCAAACTAGCCCAGGTGCTGGCCGACTATGCGCGCCAGCGGCCGACGGCGGGCGCTTCCCACCGACGCTTCTTCCGGTGCGACACCGGCGCCCCGCTAACTTGTTCTAGCGTGCAGCGAGTCTTTCAGGCGTTGCGTCGGGCGGCGGACGTGAAGCGGACCGATGGCGCGCGCTATCAGCCCCGATTACATGACTTGCGCCACTATGCCGATCTCCGGGCTATGCCGAGCTGAACGCCCAAAGGCTGATGTGAGGCGCCGATTTCATTGTGCGTACTCGGCATAGTCTTGATTGCTCGGTTTAGTGCAGGCGCATTGGGCGGCGAACTCATCCGCTC
>CAINDV010000092.1 GCA_903847485.1 uncultured Verrucomicrobiota bacterium | reverse complement strand
TCCTGCTCCAGCACGGCAGCGAGGTTGTGTATTTCCCGCGGATCGGCCTTGAGATTGTAGAGCTCCTCAGCCGGCATCTTTGGCTGGCCTACTTTCTTGTCGGGCAATCCATGATTGCCCAGCGCCCTTACCAAGACATCCTTTGCCGGCCAAGCCAGGCAGATGGCATAGACCGAATCCCCTTTCGCTGTGAATCGGATATCGACGGGGGTTGGCTCCTCTCCAGTGGTCTCCTGGCTCTGTTCTCTTGCCGTGGCCACCTCATTCTTGGAGGGCAGCCCCTCTCGATAAACGCTCCAGGGCGAAGTTCCGTAGATGGCTTCCTGGTTTGTCTCCATCCAAGTCCCGACCTCCAGCAACCGGTCAACGCTCGCCTGGGGAATCAGACCTTCGGACGTAGGGCCAACATTGAGCAGATAATTGCCGCCCTTGCTAACAATGTCCACCAGGCGCCGCACCAATTCCTGCGCGTCCACCCATTGGTGGTCGTTCTGATTGTAGCCGTAGCCGGTGTTCATGGATCCGGGATTTTCCCATTCAAATCCCGGGGCCTTGTCCAGAATCTCATTGTCCCCAGAGGTGATATAATCGCAATGCGGCGGCGGGATCTTCTTCGGGAAGCGGCAGCCCTGGATCCTGCTGTTTATCACGCATTGCGGCCGCAACTTCCTGATGGACTGGTAAAGCGCCTCAACCTGTGCGTCGGTCTTCATGTCGATCTCATCAAACCAGAGCAGGTCCGGCCGGTAGTTGGTGAGGAGTTCCTCGACCTGGGGCTTCGCAAACGTGGAGAAATAGCGGTCGAAATCCTCCTGCTTGGAATCGGGAAAATCCCAGACATTGTTCTGTTTGTATTCGTTTCCGGGACCCTGGGGCCGGTACCAGTCCCGGTCAATGGAATAGTAACACCCAAAGCGCAGGCCGGAGCTATGGCAGGCATCCGACAACTCGCGGGTGACATCCCGCTTGAACGGCGTGGCATCGACGACATTATACGGCGTCAAGCGGGACTTGAACATGCTGAAGCCATCCGAAAATTTGGCGGTCAGAACCATGTATTTCATGCCGGCTCTCTTCGCGATCGCGGCCCAGGCTTGGGCATCGAATTTGACCGGGTTAAACTTACCAGCCAGCAGCTCATACTCTTTGGCGGGAATCTTTTCGTCGAACATGATCCATTCGGCATACCCCGTCGGATGGCTCTTGTCCTTCCAGACCCCTGCAGGAATGGAATACAAGCCCCAACAAACGAGCATGCCGAACCGGGCTTCGCGCCACCACTTGATGCGCTCTTCACGGCTAAGTCCCGCCTCCGGCTCAGGGGCGGCGGCGGCATCCAGTCCCAACGGGCTGGCAACTGGCTGCGCATTCGGCTTTGATCCCTTGCTCAAATCCAGCGGAGCCGCCATCGCCCGACTGCCTAACAGCAAGGCGAAACCAAACAAAATGATCTTCCGGTTTACCATTCGATGTTTGTGCGTTACGTGTCGCCTATATTCGTGCTCCCCAAAGCCAATACAAGAAGTTTCTCGCCCTGCGTGCGCTAATTGCGGCGAACGGCGGGGTCACACCAAGCCACAGAATTGCCGCTCTGCTTACTGCCGGCCTCCACGGCCCGCAGCACCAGCTTCCTTACCCCGCCGATCTGAACTGACACCGGTTTCGCTCCGGTTGCTTTCTTCACTTCGCCGCTGTGCCAGAGTTCTTTGCCATCGCCTTCGACGGTGAAAATGACGGCCCTGTCCTTCCCGCCGTCGTCAATTCCGGCGACCGCCGTGAACTCTTGGAACAAGCCATGAAGGTCGTATTCAATCGTTGAGTCAGTCTTTGCACCCAAGCCCGTCTCAAATTTCTTCCCTCCGACGGAAAGGGCTTTGCCAGAGGCGGACCGGTTGACGCGCACATTTTCAGCAGGTGTGTTGGCGGCCGGACGCACCGGCTCAAGATCGGTCAGCGAATATCCACTGCGGACCAGAGAATCCAGGGTGAAGGTCAGCGATGCCACGGGATTGGTGCTCAGGCTTCCATCCTCCCAGGCGCTGGCGACTTGCACTGAATGGGATTTGCCAAAAGACAAATTCCGCAGCGGGAACGACTGATCTTTGGTGGCACCCAGCAGTTCCCCGTCCAGCGACACTAGAAACGCTCCTACGGTGCTGACACCCGGCTGATCGAATTTCACCGATGCGCGGTCCAAGGCGCTCAGCACAACTATGATGCTGCCCGGATGGCTCGAAGGATACTTATACCAAGGCTCGGGCATAAAGGCCACGGTCCAAGAAACTTCCTCTGTCTTTGCCGGAGTGATCTCCACCGTCGCCCAGCCCTGATGATTCGACACCTTCACCGGGCATGAGCCTGCCTTTGCCTGCGTGACGGCAAAGTTCTTTCCCGGAGGATAGACAAAGGTGAGCACATACGGGTCATCTTTAATGACGCGACTGCGGCCTTGGAAAGCGTTTCTGGCCGTATCACTCTCCAGGCTTACCAGGTCCAGCCAGCCTTGGGTGAGATGCCGGCTGGTGGAGATAAGCTGGATGTCGGTCGTCGCCGGAAGCAGCGTGAGAACTTTGCAACTCGTGGTTCCAAGCGTGGTGCTGTAACCCTCCTTGTAAACACCGATATATTCCTTGTTCCAGAAATCATAGACATGCACCGGCTGATCCCTGGCCATGCCCAAGTCACTCCAGTTGATATAGAGCTGCCGGTTGCTGTTCTCGTCGAAGTTAAAGAGGCCGACCACGTCATAGTTGCGACCGAGATGATTCACCTTCAAATCCCAAATAGGCTTGTGCCTGGCGCTGGGGAACAAATCCAACGGCCGGATATCCACGGCCGGAAAGATCCGTTTGTATAACTCGACGCGCTCGCTGGACAAATCCATCATCCGGTCGCTCGCATCAGCGCCTGCCCGGTCAACCCCTGCAACGTGGCCCACGCGCGCGCTTGCTCAACCGTCAAGGGATTGTGCGCCATGACGGTGTCTGGATCACAGTACCACACAACATTGTGCATGAAATACCACTGCATCGTCGCGTCGAGCGCGATCATGAATCCGCCCCAGCCCGGCACCACATCGGCACCCGTGCGCCAGCCCTCGACAAGGCCAACCCCCTCCAACGGGATTTCCCAGCAGCCGAGCAGGTAGCGCTGACTGCCAATCGTTTCATGGATCGTCTGCAACGTCGCCCGATAAAGGGCGGCGGAATTGGTGGAGGGTCTTTGCGTTTGCTCCGCCAACCGCTGGTACTCATCAACCACGCACGGCTGGCCATCAATCTTGAAATAGTCGTAACCCCATTGGGTCAGAGTGGTGAAAAGATCCTTCAGGTAAGCGTGCCCGGCGGGCATGGACGGATCAACCAGAAAGTTACCTTCCCATCCCTCCGAGAGAGAGGTTCCGTCGGGCTTCAACAGGAAGGCGTTGGGATGCGCCTTGACGACCTTCGGATTACTCTGTCCGTGAGGCGCGAGCCAGAGGGCAGGCTTGAAGCCTAGCTGCTTGATGTAGGCCGCCAGTTTGTCCATGCCACCGGGGAAGCGCTCGTTAATCGTCGTCCAATCGCGATTGGAGCCGAATCCGCGGCCCACGCCCTGCCACCCGTCATCAACCTGGACATAGGTAACGCCATAATCTTTCAGATTGTCCGACAGCCACCTGGCGTTGGCCTTCATTTCATTCTCATTGATTTCATAGAAGTAGTAGTACCACGAACACCAGCCAGAGATAGGCACCGGGAAATGGGTCTTGTCAATCGGCTTGTAGTATTTGATCCCCAGCGTGTCGCGATAGTAGTGGTCAATGACGCTCCCGCTGGTCACTCTGACCTGATCCGTGTCCGGAAAGAACAACCCCTGCGTGAGTGGCGTCCCCACGTTGCCGAGCGTCATGATGAAGAGCTCGGGATTCTCGCCGTCACGAATGCGGCAGGGAATGGGACGGCGTTCGCCCGGCGCGGCAAGCGCCGGGAGTGAACCAAATGTCACAAGCAGCAAGCTGATCAATAGAATACGTTTCATGATAATCAATGGAACAAGGTTACCGCACTGAGGCAATTCGGGACGCATCCTATGTTGCCTGCATGGCGTGGCATTCTAGGTCTTGATGGCGTTCACCATCGCCCAGAAGTTTTCCAACGGCGTGTCAAGCTGGACGTGATGGGTCGGGCCAAGGATAAGTCCGCCGCCTTTACCGAGCGTTTCCATCCGCGTTCGTACTTCACTGCGCACCTCGGCAGTCGTGCCGAACGGCAGCGTGTGCTGCTCGTCAATCGAACCCCAGAAACAGAGCTTGTCGCCATACTCGCGCTTCAGCCGCACCGGGTCCATGCAGGCGGGTTGGATGGGATTAAGCACGTCCAAGCCAATCTCAATCAAGTCCGGGATGATGGGATAGATTACGCCGTCGGAATGGTAGGCGAGTTTGACGCCCGGGTTAAGGCACTTGAGTTCGGCAAAGAACTTCGCCATCCGGGGCTTGAAGATGCGCCGCCACATTGCCGGCGAAAGAATCATCGCTGACTGCCCGCCAATGTCGTCCCCGGTCCAGATCATGTCCACACCCAGCTCAACCAGCTTCTTCGCCGCGGTGAGGTGGTATTGAAACGGAATGTCCAGGATCGCCTCGGCCAGCTCGGGGTTCTCGACGAAATCCATCATCATCTGCTCCAGGCCACGCAGCGCCCAAGCGGTTTCGAAGATCGTTGTCACCGTCACGCCGACAATGAAATAGTCGCGCCCATGTTCGCGCACCAACCGCGCGGCATCCTGGTAGAGCGCTGGCCGGCGCGGATCGGGTGGTTGGTAGCGGGTGAGCGCATCCTCATCCGCCAACGGATGGCTGCAGGTTTCGGTGTAGTGGCCCTTGCCAAAAGGCGTCTCGTATTCACAAACTTTCCACCCGATGCCCCATTCATCCACATAGGAGTGGTCAGCCTGATAATAGGAATTGGCCCAACCGACGCTGGTGAGCAGCAGATCCTCTCCCAAGGCACGTTCGAGCTGGTAAGTGTTGCCACCACCATGTGGATTATGCTCCCCTGCCCCGTCCAACATCATATCCTCGCGCAGCCGCTTCGCGAACTCGGGCGTAAAGCTCACCTGCATGGGGCAGCGATCCGGTTGCTCACGGTTGAGGGCCATCAGAACACGCTCTCTTGGTTTGATCAAAGACTTCATGGTTAACTTCCCAGTCAAGGATACGGGTCTCAGAGCAATCTCACTACCAAAACAAAATATTCAACACGATCACGGCGGCCATCACGAGCACGCCCAGGGTGACCGGCTGCTGGTACCATTTCGACTCAGGATGCTTCTCCCGGGGCGTGAGGGAATAGACCAACCCACGCAACTCCTCTTCGGTCTTGCCCTGCCGGGTCAAAAGCGAGATCACAATGGTGGCTATGAAACAAGCCGACCAAGCCCATACGGCCGTCCAGAAGTTCTGCGCCATCTCACTGCGGTAGGTATGCACAGGGCTGCCCAGCCAGCCCTCTTTGAGCCAGGTAGCATCTGCCGTCCATTGGTGAAGAACCGCTTGCCACATCTTGATCAGCCAGCCCCCTTTGAGCCAAGTAGCGGCTCCTTGCGGAACGGTCAATCCATGGTGTATGGCCGCCGCGAGTGTTCCGGTCAGCAACCCCCAGAACGCGCCATGGCCAGTGGTACGCCGCCAGAACATACCCAGCAGGAAGGTGGCGAACAGCGGGGCGTTCACAAAGGCGAACACCAATTGCAGCATGTCCATGATGTTATTGAACTTGGTCGCCGCGTAGGCCGCTCCAATGCTTAATAAGATGCCGCCCACTGTCGCATAGTACCCCATCCGCAGGTAATGCCGGTCCGTCTGGCCCGGCCGGATGTAACTCTGATAAATGTCATAGGTCCAAACGGTATTGAATGCGGTGACGTTGCCCGCCATGCCCGACATGAACGAGGCCATGAGCGCTGTCAAACCCACCCCCAGCAGGCCGTTGGGGAAGAAGTGCATCAGCATCAGCGGAGTGGCCATATTATAGTCGAGCGACCCGTCGGCGGTTGTGGGCAGGAAGCCACCCGGCATTGACTGGTGCAGGCTGATGGCAATCATGCCCGGCACAATCACCAGCGCCGGGAAAAGCATCTTGGGAATCGCCGCAATGAGCGGCGTCCGCCGCGCCGCGGACATGGATTCGGCCGCCATCGCGCGTTGCACCACCAGAAAGTCCGTACACCAGTAGCCAAATCCCAGCACAAACCCAAGCCCCATCGCCATCCCGACCCATTCCACACCCATGGGATTGGACTCCGGCGACTTGAGCGGTCCCCAGAGGGTGGTCAACGTATCGGGCGCGAACCCCTGGCTGGTGGCCACCTCGCTCAGCTTAAGTTTCAGCCCCTCCCAATTGCCCACACTCTTGAGTCCCAGGTAAGTCAGCGGGAGGAACCCCATCACGATCAGGAAGAACTGAAGGACCTCGTTGTAAATCGCGGAGGTCAACCCGCCAAGGAAGGTGTAGGCCAGGACGATGCCCGCCGAGAGCCAGATGCATAGATGAAAGTTCCAACCCAGCAGCAACTCCATCAGCTTGGCCAGCGCATACATCGAAATCCCGGAGGAGAGGACTGTCATGGCGGCAAACGTCAGCGCGTTCAAGCCGCGCGTCTTTTCATCGAACCGCAGCTTGAGGTACTCCGGCACCGAGCGGGCGCGCGAGCCGTAGTAGAACGGCATCATAAACAGGCCCACAAACACCATGGCCGTCACCGCCGGCAGCCAGTAGAAATGACACGTTAGCAGGCCGTATTTCGCGCCGCACGCCCCCATGCCGATGACTTCCTGAGCGCCCAGATTAGCTGAAAGAAACGCCAGGCCGGCAATCCAAGCCGGAATCCGCCGCCCCGACAAAAAGAAATCCGCGCCGGTCTTGACTGAGCTCCGCAGCGCCCAGCCAATACCGAGCACAAACAGGAAATAGATGCCCAGGACCAGGTAATCAATGGTTTCAAGATGGATGAGTTGCATCGGAGGAGGTACCGATCCTACAAGCCGCTATTGTTGTCATCCCAGTCACGCCGGCTATGATATGCCCGCCCGTCGTGCTTCATCGGATTGCGTTTCTCGCAGGCAGCATCCCTGTTGGCAAACACCGGGCTAAGGCTCAGGGTGATGTCTCTCTTGTCTTTAGGGTGGGTCGCCGTTCCCCTGTGTCTGCAGAAGAACGACGCCCGCCAAGTAACCCCAAGACCGTCGCTGATGGCTCCGGCACCGTAGCGATGTCCAAGCCCCACCCAACGATAGAGCCAGCGTTGCCTGGTGACACATCAGCCACAAACAGCGTCCATTGTCCGTTGGGATCGAGACCGTTGAAGCTGTTGAGCTTGCTGGAGCGAAGCGCGAGGTCGAACGCCCCGGAGGAGGAAGAGGGGGCAAGGACTCTTCCATCGGGCTGCCAGGTGCCGGTCAGTTGGCCGTTGGCGTTGAGCGCGAATGAACCTGCCTGGTAGAAATGGACATCCTGGGCCGCCTGGTCGTCGAGCGTAAAGTTGACCTGCTGCGCGTCAGCTCCAAAACCCGCGTTGGCGTAGCCTACACCGTTGCTTGAAGAAACCCCGACACGCTTAAGCAGGATGGCCAAACCAGGGCCATGCGACAGCCAGGCATAGAGGTCCCCATTAAACCCACCGGAGATATACTACGCGCGGTTTAGATTGTTATTATGGTTTTTGAGAACAGTTGGAAATTCCAAGTGAGCAACGAGGCGAGCGCCGGCGCGTGCTCGTGGTGCGCCGAGGCGGTGGTCTTGAGGATG
>CAINDV010000091.1 GCA_903847485.1 uncultured Verrucomicrobiota bacterium | reverse complement strand
GCCGGCAGCCAGTCGGGCAGGCAGGCCTTGAGGCGCTCGCCGCAGGGTTGGAGGGCGGCCAGCCAAATGACCTTGAGCGGGGGCATCAGTTTATCCGGATCGTAGTCCTTGGGCCGGCCGCGCACGAAAGGTGCGGCGACCGCCCTCCTGGGCCGCAGGGCGCGGATGGCCGCCTTGCGGTGGTAGCCGAACAGTTCGACCAGTTCGTTGAGGATTTCGGCCTTGTGGGTCGCCCAGCAGTGGCGTAGCGCTGGCGCTTTTGGGCCAGCACTTCTTGTCGTGTTATTTCACTCATGTGGGTGTTCATATTTGGGTAACACCCCTTTTGAGCTTACAGGGGCCGATCCAGTCAGCCCACACCCCACCTTCGGTAACATTCTTTTTGAGTCAAATCGCCGGTCCACGGGATGTTTTTTGCGTTTGACCCGGCCGGGTGCCACCAGTTAGGCTCGCCGTCCGGTTTAACAAGAACAAAACTATGTTTGGAACAATTCGTCGTCACTCGAAGTGGATGTGGGGGGTTATCATCACCCTCACAATCGTGTCCTTTGTCGTGTTTTTTTCGCCCTCCGCGCGCTTCGGGAACGGCGACGACGCCAGCGCGGGCAACTTCGGCAGCATCAACGGCCAGGTCGTTACGCGCCAGGCCTACTTGAACGCCTTGCGCGAAGTGAACTTCCGCTATTTCCTAAACCGCGGCGTGTGGCCGGATCGCGATCCACAGGCCAAGCAGTCCAATTTCAACCCGGAGCGCGAGGTCTATTACCGCCTGCTGCTCACCCAGAAGGCCCAGGATTTCGGCATCCAAGTCAGCACCGACACCGCGGCGCAACTGGCCATGAACATCATGCGCCAGGCGGGCGCGCCCTCGCTCCAGGTGCTCGAGGCGAGACTGCTTCAGCCGTACCTGACGATCCTGGACCTGGAGCGTTTCGCCAAAAACGAGATCGCCCTTCAGCAACTGGTCGCCACCGTGGGTCTGCCGGGCACGCTGTTCACGCCGCAGGAAGCCCGGTTGCTCTACCAGTTTGACAACCAGGAAGTCTCGGCGCAACTGGCCTTCGTCGCCGCCAGCAACTACCTGGCAAACGTCGTCGTGACACCGGCCGCACTGGACCAATTATTCACCAACCGCGCCGAGAGCTACCGCGTCCCCGCCCAGGTGCAGGTCAATTACATCAAATACGAGATCACGAATTACTGGCCGCTCGCCCTTGAGGTGATGAACGGCCGCATCACCAACTTCCCGGCCGTGTATGAAGCCGTGTATGAGCAGCGCGGCAGCAATTACTTCAAGGGTCAGCCGCTCACCGAAGTCACCAATCAGATTCACACCGATCTCCATCGCAACTTTGCGCTGGACCTCGCCCGCACCAATGCCGTGGGCCTGCTCTACGAGCTGAGCGAACTGGAGGTGCTCACCCTCACCAACCTCCCTGCCAGCGCCAGCGCCAAGGGTCTCGCCCTCAAAACCACGACGCCCTTCGACAACGCCAGCGGCCCCCGCGAGTTGAATGTGCCCGAACTCTTTGTCCAGAAAGCCTTCACGCTCACGGAGAAGGAACCCGTCGGCGGCCCGATCATAGCCGAGGACGGCGTCTATGTCATCGGCCTAGCCCGTAGCCTGGAGAGCTACATCCCGCCGTTCGCGAGCGTTTCAAACCGCGTGCGCAACGACTTCTTCAGTCTCGAATCCAACCGCCTGGCGCGTCAGGCGGGTGAGGCCTTCGCCCAATCGCTCGCGGCCGGCCTGGCGTCGGGCAAGGACTTCTCCAAGCTCACCCGCGACGCCGGCTTCCGCTGGTTCCCGCTGGACGCCTTCTCCCGCAGTTCGCGGGCGATCACCAATTTCAACCTCGCCCCAGTGGGCCTATTGCAGGAAGCCGCCTTCAAGTTGCCGCCGGGCAAGGCCAGTGAATTTGTGCCGCTCACCTATGGAGGATTGGTGCTCTACGTGAAGGAGTTGCTGCCCCTGAGCGAGACGCAGATGCAGGCCGCCATGCCGCGCTTCCTGGCCGCGTTGCGGCAGAACGGTCAGAGCGAGGCCTTCAACTCTTGGTTCCGCAAGCAGGCGGATACAGGTCTGCGCGATACACCCCTCAACCGCGCCACGCCGCCTACTATCTCCGGCGGCCCACGGTCCACCCCACGGCCCAAGTAGTTCCGGCGACATTGCGCGCTTCGACGCCGCCACCGATAATAATGCCCGCGAGTGCGACGATCAAACTTTCCGCTCCCGCTACGCGCGAGTTCTGGGAAATCCCCGTCTTGTTCGAGGACGAGCACCTGCTGGCCTTGGACAAGCCGGCCCTCCTGCTCACCTCCCCCAGCCGCGACGACCGGCAGCGCGTCAGCCTAATGCCGCTGCTCCACGCGGGCATTGCCGCCAGCAAACCGTGGGCGAAGGAGCGCGGCCTCACCTATCTCATGTGTGCCCACCGGCTCGACCGCGAGACCAGCGGCGTGCTGCTCCTCGCCAAGAACAAGGCGTTGCTCATCGCCCTCGCGGATCTCTTCAACTCCGAATTGCCCGCTCGCGCCTTCCTCGCCCTCGTCGCCGGAGCGCCGGCGGCGAACGCGTTTGAAGTCAGCGCCGCCATTGGACCGCATCCCCTTCACCCCGGTCGGATGTGCGTGGATCCCGAACAGGGCAAGCGTGCCCGCACCCGTTTCGAGGTAGTGGAGAAATTCGCCCGGCATACCCTGCTGCGCTGCCGGCCGCTGACTGATCGCACTCATCAAATCCGCGTCCATCTGCGCCAAGCCGGCCTGCGCCTGGCCGGGGATCGCCTTTACGACGGCCACCCGCTCTGGCTCTCCAAGCTCAAGCCGAACTATACGCTCAAGCCCAACCAGGAGGAGCGCCCGCTTATCGGTGACGCCGCGCTCCATGCGGAGCGGCTTGAATTCAACCATCCCATCACCGGGGCATCCGTCGTGATCGCCGCTCCGTGGCCCAAGGACTTGAGCGTGGCCGTGAAATACCTCCGTCGCTACGCCCCGGCCTGAGCGCCCGCCACCAGGGCGACGATTTTGCTGGAGAAACGGTGGGGTGAAGCTAGGCTGAGGCACTTCAAATCTATGAAAACTATTCAAATCACTCTGCGTCTGTTCGTGCTGGCTGCGGCCGGCGGGTTGGTCGGTGGCAGCGCCCAGGCTCAGATGCCCGGCGGTTCACCGGCAGGGATCAACGCTGCCTTGGCGCAGCTTTTCGGTAAAAACAACTCCTTCACCGCCCAGGCCGCCATGCGGGTGCTCGGCCCGGACCAGAAGGAGTTGGCGAGTGGCCCGCTGGAGTTTGCCATGTTGAACGGCAACGTCCGGGTGGACGTGGACATCGCCAAACTCAAGAGCGATCAGATCCCTGCCGCGGCCGCCGCCAGCCTGAAGCAGATGGGGATGGAGCGCATCGCCAGCGTCTTTCGCGCGGACAAGAAAGCCATGTATCTGATCTACCCTTCCTTGGAAGTCTCCGTGGATTCGCCGTTGTCCAAGGAGGACGCCGAGTCGCTCGCCAAGCCACCCAAGTTCACCACCACCGCACTAGGCAAAGAGGTGCTCGACGGCGTGGCGGTGGTGAAGAACAAGGTCAGTTTCACCGACGCCAAGGGCGCGAACCACGACGCTTTCACCTGGACGGCCCCCAGCCTCAAGGGCTTTCCGCTTCAGGTCCAGACCGAGGAGAAGGGCAATGTGCTCATCCTCCGGTTCTCCGACGTGAAGCTCACCAAGCCCGAAGCGAAGCTCTTTGACATCCCGGCCGGTTACACGAAATACGCCGACATGCAGGCGATGACGATGGGCGTAATGAAGAAGATGATGGACAGCGGCGGCAAGTAGGCCCCGCGCCGCCGGTTCCACTCACCGCTGACCGGGTGACCGGCGGCGGTTTTTCCTTTGCCCCGAATGCCGAAGCGCGAATGACGAAAGAAGCCTGAAACCCGAATGACGAAACGTCGCCTCCCATGATGCGGTTTTGCGCCCAGCCGGTTCCCAATCCGATCAAGGATTCGTCTGCTTTCGTGCTTCGTCATTCTTTCGTCATTCGTCATTCGTGCTTTAGAATTCAGGTCCACCCCACCCCTTTTATGAAAATCACCAATCTCAATCCCGACACCGCTATCGGCGCCAGCGCCTGGCACATCGAAACGGAAGGCCACCGCCTGCTGCTCGACGCCGGGATGCATCCGAAGTTTGAAGGCCGCAGCGCCCTGCCGCGTTACGACCTCGTGCGGGACAAGGAACTCGACGCCATCGCCATCACCCATTGCCACCACGACCACGTCGGCACGCTGCCGGTGGCGCTGCGGTATTTCCCGAAGGCGCATGTGCTCATGAGCGAGTTGAGCTATTTCATCGTCGAGCGCGTGCTCCACAACTCGGTGAACGTAATGATCCGCCAGCGCGAGGAACTGGGCGTCCAGGAATATCCGCTCTACACGCACCAGGAAGTGGAGGACATCGCGCCGATGTTCCAAGGCTTCCGTTACAACCGCGAGGTCGAGTGGGCCGCGTTTCACAAAACCCGCGCCGGGCATACTTCACCGACGCTGGAATTCTTCGACGCTGGCCACACGCTCGGCTCCGCCGGCGTCATGGTGCGGGGTAAGAAAGAGACGTTGTTCTACACCGGCGACGTCTGTTTCCACGACCAGACGCTGCTGCGCGCCGCACGGTTCGAGGATGTGCAGGCCGACGTGTTGATCATGGAAACCACCCGCGGCAACCGCACCACTCCGGCGGGCTTCTCGCGGCAAGGCGAAATTGACCGCCTGGCCGCCTCCATCCAACGGGTGCTCAAGCGCAAGGGTTGCGTGCTCTTGCCGACCTTCGCCCTCGGGCGCACCCAGGAAGTGCTCGCGCTACTGGCTCTGTTGATGAAGGAGGGCAAGCTCAAGCAGCAGCCCATTTACATCGGCGGGCTTGGCCGCGTCTTCACGGAGATTTACGATCTCCAGGCCCACCGCACCCACCGCGCCCACAGCAGCCTGCAGATCCATGAGGCTCTCAACCTGGTCGTACTCGAACAAAAGCAGGTCGCGCAAATGAAGCTCACCGGCGGACGCATCTTCGTCGTCACCTCCGGCATGATGAACGAGAACACCGCCGCCCATAACCTCGCCGCCCGCATGATCGGCGACGAACGGCAATCCATCTTCTTCGTCGGTTATGCCGACCCCGGCACTCCTGGCGGTCGCCTGCGGGCTGCCCAGCGAGGCGAAACTTTCATCCTCAGTCCCAGCGCCGGCGAGGTCACCTTGAAGTGCGAGATCGAAGCCTTTGACCTCACCGCGCACGCCAACCGTGAAGACCTGCTTGACTTCGTCGGCGAAGTCGCCCCCCGCGCTGTGCTGCTCGGCCACGGCGACGAAGATTCGCGGCTGTGGTTCGAGGAGCAAATTCGCACCCGCCATCCGAAGACCCGGATCATTCAGCCCGCCCCCGGCAATGCGGTGGAGGCCTGATGCGCTTGAGGCAAGCGGGCTTTGACAAGGCCAGGGTATTTTGCGAGGCTGCCACCAGCCTGAGCCGGGATCAGCGATAGTCGCTGGGATCCCGGTTCGTTCCATGAAGCCCGTTGTTTCACGAGTCGTCGTCGCCGCCGGGGCACTGGTCGTCGCCACTTTGCTGGTGGGTGACATGGTGTTGGATGCCGTCGTTTCCCGCAGCGTCGGCAAGGTCGGCGGCCAACTGACCGGCACTGAATTGACACTGGATGGCGCGGGTTTCTTTCTCTTCTCCGGCTCCGGCGCGATCAAAAATCTCAACGTAGCCAACCCGGCCGGCTACTCTCAGACCTCCGCCTTTCAGATCGGCAAGATCAGCGTCGGCCTCCGGCCGGAATCGGTCTTCCAGGACATGCTGCGGATCACGCAAATCCGCGTGTTGTCGCCGCTGATTAACTTTGAAGGCACCGTGGACACCAACAACCTGATGGACATCCTCAAGAACGTCGAAGCCATCCTGAGCAACAGCAGCGCCCCCCCCGGCGACCTGCCCCAGTGTCCCGGCAAACGAATGTTTGTGGACGACCTGTGGATCACCGGCGCACAACTCAATGTCGCCGCTACCCTCTTGGGCGCCCCCCCGCTAACCCTCTCGCTCCCCAACATTCACCTGACCAGCCTCGGCACCGGAACCAACGGCCTCACCAGCGCGGAACTCGCCCAGATCGTTCTCAGCCGTTTAACCCAGGACACCCGTGAAGCCCTCGCCGCAGGCCTCGTCACCAACGCTCCCAAATCGTTCAACAAGCCCGCGCGCGTCGTTGAACCGCCGCCCCACGGCGACACCCCACTGCCCGCGCCGCCATAACCCTGCCGACGACGGATGTCCGCGCGCGACTTCCCGCCACAGAGCGTGTTTGAAAAGTCGCCCAGCGGTAGGGCGAGGCTCCTGCCGAGCCGTTCGGCAAAGTCGCACGGCCGCTGTAGTTGAGGCTCGGCAGGCGCCTCGCCCT
>CAINDV010000090.1 GCA_903847485.1 uncultured Verrucomicrobiota bacterium | reverse complement strand
TCGAAGCGTTCTATAATCGCGAACGCCTGCACCGCACCCTTGATTTCCTGTCCCCAACCGCATTCGAACTCATAAATAATTAACCAAATATCCCGATTTCACTGTCCATTTTTTCGAAACAAGCCCACAATAGCCTCTCCATCCGTGCAATCCGTGGTAACAACTGCTCCTTTTAGGGTGAAGGCTGGGGAGGTCCGGAATCGTGCGGCCGGCATTTGACAACCCTAGCGACGTGGAACACGGTAGTGTCAGTCGTGAGAATACAATCAACAAAGTCGCTTAATGCACGGTCAAGCAGCGCGGGTTGCGTCGCCGAACGGATCGCCTCTGGGAAGAACAGCCATTCCCAGAGGCGGGAAGGGCAGGAGAGGGCCGTTGGGCCGGTCTTTGCCCCCCTATTGCCCCGACGACTGTGGGCCGTCAGCCAACGATGAAACCGGATTTGCCCGCCTCCACACCGGTTGAAGCGCCCTTCAGACGGCAGTGGAATTCGGTTGTCGCAATGTCCGGGTCCGGCTGCGCTTGGCTCGCGTTGGGCGTGTGTCTCGCGGCCACGGTTCTGGCTACGATCAGCTCGCAGAACCAAATGCGAGCGCGGGAGCGGACGCGATTCTGCAGCCGTGCGAAGGCGCTTCAGCAGGCCGTGGTGGAGCGGATGGATGGCTACGTGCAGTTACTAAGAAGCGCGGGCGGCTTCTTTGCCGCCAGTCAGTCCATTGACCAAGCTGGATGGCGGTCCTACTTCGATCAACTGGATCTGTCCCAGCGGTTTCGCGGTGTGCAGGCCCTGGGTTATATCGAGAACGTCTGGCATACCAACCTCCAGCGTTTCCAAGCCCGCGTGGAGAAGGATACTTCCGGTCGCCATGGGACTGCCGTTTTTCACGCTTGGCCCATCACGGACAGCGCCAGCCATTATATCGTGAGGTTCGTCGAACCGATGGAACGTAACGCGGCGGCCCTTGGCTTTGACATCGGAAGCGAGCCATCCCGCCGCCAGGCGGCCGAGGAGGCCCGTGACACAGGAGCGGCCACGCTAACTCGGAAGCTGGAGTTGGTACAGAGTCCGCAGAAAGTGGGTTTGCTGTTGTTCCACCCGATATACTCTGCCGGCCCCCGTCCGAGCACCGTCGAGGAGCGCCAGGCCCGCCTGCGAGGCTGGGTGTACGCTGCCTTCGTGATGGAAGACCTGATGGCTGGCATCCTCGGAATCGCCAATCAGGAAGTGGGCGTTGAGATCTACGACGGCCCGCAGTCCTCGGGAGAGTCGCTACTCTACAACGATGACAAGCAACTCTTCCTACATGCTCTCAGATCTTCGGGGGAGGCTGCGTTCAGTAGGACGACGACCCTTGTTGTCGAACAGCGCACTTGGACGCTGCATTTCAACGCGCGGCCGGCATTTGCCCAAGCCGCCAGCTACAACATGCCTCGCTACACCGCCGCCGGGGGATTGTGCATCAGTCTGCTGGTTTTCGGCCTGGTTCGGTCGCTGGCGACCTCGCAGCAGCGTGCCCTCAAGCTCGCGAATAAGATGACATCCGAGCTGCGGCTCCAGGAGCACGCCATGGCCTGCGCGAACGACGGCATCGTCATTCTGGACGCCGTTCGTCCGGGCCACCCGATCATCTATGCCAATCCAGCCTTCGCCGGAATAACTGGTTACTCGCGGGAAGAAGTGTTGGCTGCGGACACCGACTTACTGCTGCGGGGCGAAACCGACCAACCTGATCTGCCGCGCCTAAAGGCAGCCCTTCAGGCCGGTCGCGAGACGAATGCCGTTCTGCAGGAGTATCGCAAAGATGGCACGGCGTTCTGGGCGGAACTGCGCTTCTCTCCCGTGCGGGACGCTCATGGAGAGACCACTCACTTCTTGGGGATTGTGGAGGATGTCACCGAGTATAAGCACGCGCAGGAACAACTCCTCAAGGCCGAGCGGCGATACCAAGAGCTGGTGAACGACCTCCCCGTCGGCGTGTATCGGAACACGCCAGGCGAGCAAGGCCGTTTCGTGGAGGCGAATCCCGCCATGGTGGCGATTGCGGAAGCGGGATCAAAGGAGGAACTCTTCCAGCACAGCGTGAGCGAGTTCTATATTGATCCCGCCCAGCGCCAGGAGTTCAGTGAACGGCTTATCAGAGATGGCTCTGTCAAAGGTGGGGAACTGGAATTGCGGAGCCTCAAGGGACGCCGGTTTTGGGCTTCGGTGACCGCCAACATAGTGCGGGATGAACAAGGGCGCGTATTCTTCGAGGGGGTGGTGGAGGACATCACTGAACGGAAGCGGGCGGAACAGGCGCTGCGGGAGAGCCAGGAACGGTTCGCCTTGGCGGTCTTAGGCACTAATGACGGCATCTGGGACTGGAACGTCCGCACCAATGAAGTCTATTTCTCGCCTCGTTGGAAAGGCATGCTGGGTTACGAAGGTGCCGAGGTTGAAAACACCTTTTCCGGCTGGGAGCAACTGCTTCACGCTGATGACCGGCAGCGCGCCCTGTCACAGATACAAGCCTACTTATCGGGCCAAACCTCGACTTATGAACTCGAACACCGCTTGCGCCATAAGGACGGAACTTACCGCTGGATTCTGGCGCGGGGCGTGGCGGTGCGCGACGCCGCCGGGAAGCCGCTCCGCATGGCCGGCTCGCACTTCGATCTTACCGAACGGAAGCTGGCGGAGGAACGGCTGCAGCAAGTCGTCGCGGAGTTGGATCATAGCCAGCACTCATTGAAAGAGTCCTTGGTGAACCTAAGTGCCTCCCACGAGGAACTAAAGACCACCCAACTCCAGTTGATCCAGGCCGCTAAGCTTGAATCGGTCGGGACGCTGGCCGCCGGGGTAGCGCACGAAGTCAAGAACCCGCTACAGATCATCCTGCT
This sequence comes from uncultured Verrucomicrobiota bacterium, assembly GCA_903847485.1. GTDB lineage: Bacteria > Verrucomicrobiota > Verrucomicrobiia > Limisphaerales > JAJXZI01 > CAINDV01. The sequence goes on along the minus strand of CAINDV010000090.1, from coordinate 3,787 downwards.
TGGACTCGACTACCTCGAAGGTAATCTCTCCTCCGCCACGGGCAACCTAAGAACGGTGTTGTATGACATGCGCGACGCCGCCAAACGGGCCAACGGCATCATCCGCGAACTGCTACAGTTCTCCGGCGTCAGACCCTTGGAGATGAAGGAACTAGACCTCAACGCCGTGGTGGAACGATCACTCTGGCTGGTGAACTACGAGACAGTAGCCTCCCAGATTCAAGTCGTGAAGGAACTTGCGCCTAACTTGCCACTGGTTAGTCTCGACGGCAGTAAGCTGGAGCAGGTCTTCATCAATCTATTTTTCAACGCGGTACAAGCCATGTCCCATGGAGGGAGGCTCACGGTGAGGACGTGGAGTGAGGCGGGGCCGCCGACCGTGCCCGGCCGCAAGGTGGCCGCTGGCGAGGCAGAGCACTGGGAGTCCATCGTTGTTGTGGAGGTGAGAGACACTGGCCCAGGCATTCCCGAAGAGCATCTGGCGCGGATCTTTGATCCGTTCTTTACTACCAAGCCAGTTGGCACTGGCAACGGCTTGGGACTGTGGATCGTCAAGAAGATCGTCGGACTGCATGAGGCCACAGTGGCTATCGCCAACGCCCCAGAAGGCGGCACTCAGGCGACGCTGCGGTTCAGAGGCAAACCTAGGACCGGATCGGAGGAAGCGCCCTCCGCGCCTTGGCAGGGACAGCCGTTGGCAGTGTCCTATTCCGAAGAGAAAGGCCCCGCTTTGGCTGGACGCCAACACTAACCTACTGTCATCGCGCCAGCGCACCGGATGACAGCCAACTGATGAACATATATGAACACTAACATGAAACCGAAACGAATCCTGGTCGTGGACGACGAACCGAGTCTGACCCGGATGATTAAGTTCAACCTCGAACAACACGGCGAATACGAGGTGCAAGAAGTCAATGTCGCTACCCAGGTCTTGGGAGAAGCCAGACGCTTTCAGCCTGAGCTGGTCCTGTTGGACGTGATGATGCCTGGCATGGATGGCGGCGCTGTAGCGGCCCAGCTTCAGGAAGACCCGGGGTTGAAGAAAGTCCCGATCGTCTTCCTGACCGCAGCGGCGAAGAAAGTGGAGGTAGCGTCGCGCGGGGGCCTCATTGGGGGGCTGCCCTTCCTGGCGAAGCCCCTCGACTTGAAGGATCTCCTCCACTGTCTCAGAAAGCATCTAGGGCGATAGGAAAGGGGTCAGCTCCGAATGGCCTTTAGTTAGGGCCCAGCAAAAACGGCCTGTTTTCACTGGCTATTTCGGTGTTGTGGCGCGCTCCTCAAGGCGGGGACTCAAATCACCGGCAATATCGCGGGATTCGCTTGCTGGCGGTGCAACGGCCCGTCGGAATCGACGGCCATTTGACCAACCCCGGCCATTTTGCGAGTTGCTTCTGTGCATAGCTTTACAGCTTATCTAAGGGCCATTCGGGACTAACCTCTTTCTGATCCCTTTCCGAAAACGTCCTCACCGGCTGACCCAGCCCAGTGCGCCGAGTAAAACGCGCCCCCTGCGGCCGCCTCTGGCGGCCGGTTTTCGGCCGCAAAACCTGCGCGCCGGGATTGCCTTCGGGGAAAACGGGTGCCGCCGACTTGGCCCGGCGAAAATAAGCGGAAAATAAGTTGCAGCGCGGCCATCAATGGCTACACTTGGCCCGCGATCCACTCGACTGAAAACCAAATCTCCCTGAACTGCGGAGCGTCAAAAAGCATTCACTATCTGTTTTTATGAAAACAACTGTTTGGCTCAGCATGGTCACCTTGGTAGCCGCGTCACTCTCGGCTGCCGACACCGACGCCATGGGCGTCGTGAAAGCCGCAGCCAAGAAGCTCGGCGACAAGGCAAACTACAGTTGGACCTCCACGTCGAAGCCTGAGGGCGACACCCAAGGCCCCAACATGGGCATCGAGGGCAAAACCGAGAAGGGCGGATGCATGCAACTTGCCTTCACCTTCGGCGACACGACGACCGACGCCGTAGTCAAGGGCGACAAGGTGGCGGTGAAACGCGACGACGAGTGGAAGTCGCCCGACGAACTGGAAGGCAACGGCGCCTGGATGGCGCGGCGGTTGCAGACCTTCAAGGCGGCAGCGCAGGAGGCGGAAGACCTCGCTACCAAGGCCAAGGCGTTGAAGGTCGGCGAAGGCGGACTCTACTCCGGAGACTTGACCGAAGCCGGCGTGAAAGAAATCTTCGGCCGGTGGCAGCGCGGCGGAGCGCAAACGCCAGAGACCAAGGGGGCCAAGGGTTCGGTGAAGTTCTGGATCAAGGACGGTGCCTTGACCAAATACGAATTCAACCTCCAAGGCACGATCACGATCGGGCAGGATCAACAGGAAATGGCGATCCACCGCACCACCACGGTGGAAATCAAAGACGTGGACGCCACGAAAATGGTCGTGCCCGACGCGGCCAAGAAGAAGCTCTCCTGAGTGACGTTCCTGTGTCAGCATCGAGCGGCCCGTTGAAAAAGCAGCCGCCGACGTAACGAGGCGGATATGTTGACCAGCGAAGCCATTTCGTAAAGGGGTCATAAAGGGGTCAGTTCTGAATGGCGCTTAGTTAAGAGCCAGCAAAAAGGGCCGGTTTCCGCTGGCCATTTCAGCGCCGTGGCGTGCTCCGCAACGCGGAGCCTCAAATCACCTGCAATATCGCGGGATTCGCTCGCTGGCAGTGCGGTGGACCGTCGGAATCGGCGACAATTCGGCCAAACTCGACCCTGTTGCAAGTCGCTTGTGTGCATAGCTGTACAGCTTATCTAAGCGCCATTCGGGACTGACCCCTTTCTGCGGCACTGGACGGCCAGCGACTGGTTGATCGGCGTGGTGCCCGCCGGGAAGAGCGGCAACCGGATTTGCGGCCTGGCCGGGAAATAGCGTATGGACCGCTCCCGCGCCAGCGCCAATCGGCCCACCTCGTTTCCACGCCGCCCGCGAATCCCCGCTCACGGGTCAGGAGGTCTGAGTCTGCGCAGTTCCGCGTAGTGCTGGACGACGTGATGCGCTTGCGCCAGTTCGTCGGCCGGATGCGTGTTCGTCACAGCTATGACCTGCATCCCGGCGGCCAGGCCGGCGGCGACGCCGGGTTTGGAGTCTTCGATCACCACGCAATCTTCCGGCGGCACGCCGAGCCGGTTAGCGGCTAGCAGAAAGATGTCCGGGGCAGGCTTGCCGTGCGTGACTTCGCTGGCGCTGACGACGGCGCCGAAGTGCCGTCGCAGATCGCCAATTTCCAGCACGGCATCAATCACCGCGCGCTCCGAGCCGGATGCGACCGCCAGCGGCCAGCGCGGCGCGAGGGAAGCGACGAGTTCCGGCAAGCCGTCGAAGAGCGGTTCCTGACGGCGGATCATGGCGACGACGAGGTCGCGCTTCAGGGTGATCAACTCTTCCATCGTCTGCGGCGGATGGTGCCGCGCGACAAAATCCTGCCAGAGCACGAAGTCGGAGCGCCCGATGTAGTCGTCGAAATTCAGCCCGAGCCGGGCGAGATCGCGGCCGTAGCCAAGGTCGTCCAGCACCGCGTGGAAGGCTTCTTTGTGCAGCGGCTCGCTGTCCACGATGACGCCGTCCATGTCGAAGATGACTGCGCGGAAGGGTTTCATTTTCCGTTTCACAGCGGGCGCTCGTAGATGCGGTAGGTCTTGTAAATTTTGGCGTCGAAGACCCCCATCAGCCGGACCATGGCGGTGTTGTCTTCCAGAATCCAGGACGCCTCAGCGTCGGTGAAGCCGAGCTTGAGGCCGGTCTTGAAACCCTCGCTGAGCATCACCGCCTCCAGGCCGCG
>CAINDV010000089.1 GCA_903847485.1 uncultured Verrucomicrobiota bacterium | reverse complement strand
GGTTCTATCCCGGTGCCTGCAAACAAAAGGGACGTGTTTACACACGCCCCAAGACAGGCACCGCTAAGAGCCCACAGAGGAGCGCTTTCAACACGCCCCCGGTGGGGCGTGCCTTAAGCGATGTCCTCTGTGTCGAAATTTAGCGGTTTCGTCTTGGACAGCAGCCGAAGCTACGCGAAATCAGATTGTTGGTGTTGTCGTTGTTACATTATTTCTGCGATCAAACGCGGCCAGCCTACCGCACCCGCCCCCCGCCGCCAGCCTTTTGTGCCGTGGCGGGCAAATTCCGCCGTCGCCGGAGCGCCGCCAACCTCTATCCACCATCCTCCGCGTCCAGGGTCCCAGATGCAGCAGATGGATGGGTTGGACGCCTTAACCTGCCGGCGCGGCTTCACGCTTGGCGATCCCTCAAACCACTCAGGAACTCCTGCACCCCCGCGTCATCATACCAGCCTCGCTCCAAAGCATCCGCCGCAGCATGGCGAACGCTCCGAGCAGCATCCTCCTTGGCAATAGTCTTGAGCAGGGACAACGTCCGCGGGTCGTCTTTCCACCACCGCGCAACCGCCCCACCCGCCGCCAGTCTCACACCAGCATGCCTGTGCGAGAGGGCCGTGGTTCTGAGCCAACTCAGGATTTCTGGGTCACCTTTCCACCATCGTGCCAATGACGCCACCGTCGCCGCTCGCACACTCCCATCCGCGTCCGTATGGGCAGTGTCTTTGAGCTGAGGCAGGGTTTTTGGGTCGTCTTTCCACCACCGCGCCAAAGCCTCCACCGCCGCACAGCGCACAAACTCATTCTTATCCGACTTGAGGCGCGCCATGAGCCAGGGCGCAGTTTCGGGGGCGTCTTTCCACCCCCGCGCCAACGATGCCACCGCCGCCATACGCACTCGCCCATTAGCATCCGATTGCGCAACGGCTTTGAGCAGGGGCAAAGTTTCAGGGTCGCCTTCCCCCCACAGCGCCACCTCCTCGACCGCTGCCCGCCGCACGCTTTCGTCTCTATCCGCAATTACGGCCTCCCTCAGCATGGACAGGGTCTGCGGATCGTCCTTCCATGCGCGTGCCAACGCCGCCAGCGCCGCTTGACGCACTTCTGCATCCGCATCCTCCCGGGCAGTGGCCCTCAGTATGGGCAGGGTCTGCGGGTCGTCTTTCCACCAGCGCGCCAACGCCACCACCACCTCCCGACGTACGCGCCAATCCTTATCCAACTTGGCACTGGCCTTCAGTAGAGTAGCAGCCTCCAGGTGGTCTTTCCACCCCTCTGCCACTGCCTCCGCTGCAACCTGGCGCACATTCCAGTATTCGCTAGCTTGGGCAGTAGCTATGAGCAGAGGCAAGGTCGCCGGGTCGTCTTTCCACCACCGCGCCAAACACTCCACCGAAGCCTGGCATACCGGCCAATCCTTGTCCGTCCGGGCAGCAGCTTTGAGCAGAGGCAAAGTCTGTGGGTCATCCCTCCACCCCTGCGCCAGGGCCTCGACTGCGGCCTGGCGTACTGGCCAATCCTTGTCCGACTGGGCAGCGGCTTTGAGCAGAGGCAAAGTCTGTGGGTCATCTTTCCACCCCCGCGCCAACTCCGCCACTGCCGCCTTACGAACCTTCTCGCGCTCTCCGGGTTGAGAGCGAGCCTTGAGCCAAGGCAATGTTCCTGTGGAGTCTTTCCAGCCTCGCGCCAGAGCCGCCACCGCCGCCTGGCACACAAACTCATTCTCACATGTTTGGGCAGTGGTTCTGAGCCAATGACCGGCCGCATCGGAGCCTTGCCAAGTCATTCCCGTCAGAGCCACCGCTTTGATGCGAATACTGCGAACTCTATCCGAGTCTTTATCCAGATCTCCGTAGTCGTAGGGCAAGTTGAATTGTACCAGTTTCTGGATCTGCTTCATCACTTGCTCATTGGTCTGCCCTAGTTCCGGCCTATTGCGTATCATCCCCACACACCGGGCCGCCAGAAAGATATGCCGGCAGGTCAGGTCGTGGTCAGGCTGCTTCAGCAAGAATTTAAGGATTTTCCTCACCACGCCGACATCAATCATCCCAGCCAGCAGGCACAAGACCTCGTGCCAGCCTTCATCCGCCCAGTGCCGGCCAAACAAGTCCCGCTTCAGGAACTCGGCATCTATGCTCTTTTCGTGCTCGAACCGCACCCGTAGATCGTCCGCGCAGAAGTATTCCAGAAACGTGCGGTGGACGAAGGCGTAGGAGTCGCCGCCGGCAAAGCACAGGATGAAGTTCCGCTCCCGCAGGTGCTTAATCAGCGCACGGGCCACCGCCACTGGGTTGCCCTTCACCAGTGGCCGCACCGTTTCTTCGATCACCGTCTCCAACCGGGTCGCGCTAATCAGGTTGCCCAGCGTCCCGTCGGAGCAGCCCTGCATCTCGCGGGCAAGCCGGCGGAGGATGGTTTGTTTCTCCCGCAAGCCGATGGCCAGCGCGTCCTGATTCAGGGTTTCATCGGCGCGCAGGGATTCCTCCACCTTCCACTGCTGGAGCAACAGTTCCGCACACCTCTCATACAGCTCCACCCGCTGGCGAGGCAAAATACGGTGGCGGTTCAGGATGGCCGCCATAGCGAGCAAAAGCGGGTTGCTTACCAGTTCCCGGATGGCGGGGGAGTCCGCAATCGCCCGCGCAAGGCGGTCGTGCTTCTCGTCCCGCTCCGCCGTCTCGTTGGGGCGGTAGGTATCGGCGTGCCATTTGGTCAGGAAGGTGGCGATCTGGTCGTCGTCCAGTTCCTGGAGCATGAAATGCCGGAACTCCGCGCCCCGGAGACTCTCGCCTTTGTAGCCGATCACGCGCGACGTGATGATGATCCGGGCGCGCGGAAAGTCGCTGGCGAAGAGCTGGATGGCATTGACCACCTGCTCGCGCAGGGCGGGGTCGAACACTTCGTCCAGGCCGTCGAAGAACACGCGCACGCGGCCCGCCTCCAGCCCGGCCCGGAGCGCCGCGCCGTCCAACCGGCAGGGGATGCCGTGGCCGTGCTCGATGAATTGTAGGAAGTCGGTGGCCTGCTCGCGCTCGCACGCCAGGGCGTAGGCGCGCAACTCCACGAGCAGCGGCAGGTCCAGGTCCGCGCGCCGGGCGTCGGGGGTGTCGGCCCATTGCACGGCCAGCGTCTGGAGCAGGCTGGATTTGCCGGAGCCGGGCTCGCCCAGCACAACCAGATGCGGCAGGCCGGGATCGTCCACCAGTTCCAGGACGTTGCGGGGAGATTGGTCGAGGTAACTGCGGCGGCGCTGGGCCAGTTCGTCGGCGTCCACTTCGCTGCCGTCCCACTGGCCGCTCTCGCGCAGGCGGCGGAGGTGTTCCTTGGGCAGTTCGAGCACCTGCGGCAGATACTCCTGGCACTCGCGGACGTTCTGCGGGATGAACACGCGCCATAATTCCAACTCACGGTAGGCGCTGCCGGAGGGGTCCATCGTATCCAGCTTGAGCTTGGCGTAGCGTTCGCGCACGGCCTTGGCGTAGGCGGAGAGATTCAGCGCAGGCCGGGCAGGCGCGCGGGCCGAGGCGGGCTTGGCCGTGGTGCCGGCGGCGGTGAGGAGGGTTTTGAGGAAGGGGAGGAGGGCGGCGTGATCGGGGCCGTAGGCAAAGGGAAAGAGCCTCTTCTCCGGCGGATGCTGAATCTTGAGAGTGGCAAGCTCGCCATCGAGGCAAAGACGGTAGTGGCGGTGGGTGGCCTGGCCGAGAACGTCCCCGGTCCATTCCAGCAAGGCACCGAAATTCGGGTCGCTCAGGCCCTCGCCGCAGCCGATGAACAAGACGGTCTTTGCGGTTTGCAGAACTCGGAGAATCGTCTGCGCCAGGTCGCTGCCGAGCACCGCTTCGTATGATCGGATGCCCAGGACGGCCGACTCGGGTTTCTTCCAATGACCGTGCAGGTGGAGCACACCGGCTTTCTCTCCGCGCACCACCGCCACGGCGTCGGCTTGGTCCTGCCACGTCACCGGCTCCAATCCGGTGACTTCTTCGATCAGGCTATCGTAGTTGGTCGTCGCCAGCGTAACGCCGAGTTGGTGCAGCGCCTGGATCACGGCGGGATCGGCGGCCCTCAACTCACCAACGGATTCCTCCAGCCAACGCTTGTATTCGGCACTGCCACGACCGCCGAGCTTCTGGGTGATCTTCTCCGCCGCCGATAGCAGGTCGTCCAGGTCGCCGGAATCAATCTCGGCGTGGACACGCTTTGCCCAGTCCTGCGGCAGCTTGCTGGCCACGGCTTCGCAGCGTTTGACGCCATGATGGAGCAACCCTTGCCACGATGCGCACGGGGCGCGATTGGTCGCGCCCATCGAAACGCCAGCGCCGACGATGGCCACCACGCGGCCTTCCCGCAGTTGGTGGATCAGGTCGTCGCGAAGTTCATCCTGATTCATGGCGGCAGGGTGAGCGGCGCAAACTATCCGGTCAAACGCAAAGCGCCGTCAGTTCTTCCACGCATCGGCACAAGTCAGCGCCAGCCGGTAGGCGCGGGCTTTGGAGAGATACCCGCTGCCAAACCAGACGGCGTCCAGGCGGCGATTGATGTCCCGGTGCGTCATCGCGTAATCAACGCACTCCGCCACGCCGTTGTAGGCCGCCCAGAGCGTGCCGCGAACCTTGGGAGCGGCGTTGCCCTGGCCTTCGTCGAAGAGCCGGGCGGATACGTCGCGCGCCCGTTGCACCCGTGCCCGGCCGAGGTCGTCATCTTTGTCCGCCGGCAGCGGGAACACGCGGTCCACGTAATGCGCCAGGCGTTCGTGGTTCACGCCCACTTCTGCCATGCGGCGGAAGGCTTCGCCGATTTCCTCGAACCTCTCATTGATGATGCCCAGGGCGTCGCGCGCCGCCGCCATGCGCGCCGGCAGGGAGGGCGTGTGGGCGATG
>CAINDV010000088.1 GCA_903847485.1 uncultured Verrucomicrobiota bacterium | reverse complement strand
CGTAGCGGCGGCTCGGCAGAGCGCCGCCATTCTCCCGCAAACCAGATGGCGGCGCTCTGTCGAGCCGCCGCTACGGGGACGCGAACGCGCCCGGCTGTTTTTGGCCAAAAATCGCGACCGCTGCGCGGGCTGCTTTTTTCAGTGCGGGAACGCCTGGCGTACTCCACGCCCGCTCCGCAGTCAGGCTTCGCTCGTCCCTCGCTCGCCTCGACTGCTCCGCTCTGGCTGCTCGGTAGCTCACTGACCTGGGGCCAAGACAACCCGGAAGCCGAGGCCGTAGCCGTACCGGGACGTCGGGGAGTCGTAGTCGCGGCGCGCCGAGCGGCAGATGAACGCGTAGTTGATCCAATTGCCGCCACGGACCACCCGGTCCGAGCCTGTGGGAGCGCCTTGCGGGTCACTCACACTTCCGCTGGGATAGACCCCATACCAATCCTGACACCACTCCAAAACATTACCGTGCATGTCATAAAGCCCCCAAGCGTTCGGCGCGTAACTGCCTACAGAAGTCGTCCGCGCCAAGTAGATGCCGCTGGGATTGACGCAATACACGGTTGAACCACCGCACGGCGGATACTCATAGTGACCATCAAAGTTCGCCATCCCCGAACGCAAGGCCGCCCCGTAATGAAACGCCGTCGTCGTCCCCACCCGGCAGGCATACTCCCACTCTGACTCCGTCGGCAGCCGATACACGTACCTTGCCGGCAGCCGCCCCGCGCTCCGCTCCCGCGCCGTCAATTGCGCACAGTAATTCGTCGCGTCATGCCAACTCACCCTCTCCACCGGTCGGCTCAGGTCGCCTGTGCAGTAACTCGGGTTGTTCCCCATCACCGCCAGATACTCAGCCTGTGTCACTTCAAACTTACCCATGCAGAAACCCTTGGTCAGCGTCACCGTATGCTGAGTTTCATCCGACCATCGCGCCGGCTCACTCGCCGGACTACCCATCACGAAGCTGCCCGCCGGGATCACCACCAGGTTCGTCGGCACCGCATAGCCCCGCACCCGGTAGAACCGGCTCATCGCCTGGGTGGCCGCCAGGTCGAACCAGACCACCTCGTTACTGTTAGTTACGATAGTGATCCGATCAGTCCACGGATTCGTCCCGCCCAGCGCCGCGCTGGATTGCAGCACTACGCCCGCCGGTGGGACCTGGCGCACCGTCACCCGCAGCACCTGATACTCCGTCAGCTTGGTCAACCGCGGCGGCGCAGAGAACACCACGCTCGCACTGATATAGCCGGACCCCGTGTTGTTCACGGTAACCTGTGTCACTACGCCGTTGCTGATGGTCGCCGTCGCCGTCGCCCCGCTGCCGCTGCCTGTGAAAGTGACACTGGGCGGGCTGAGATAGCCTTCGCCGCCATTGGTCACCGTCACGCTGACTACAAACCCGTTAAACACCACCACCGTCCCCGCCGCCGTCCGCGTATTCGTCCGGGGATCAGGCGGCACCGCGACGGCCTGATACCGCCGCTGGCCGGGGCGGGCCGCCGGGTCGCACCAGGTAAAGGCGTCCGCGCCCAGCACGACATTGGTGATGACGACCCAGGTGGTAGGCGTGGTGAATTCCGCGTAGCTCACCCGGGCGGTGGACCCCGGTTCGCCGTCCACCACCAACATCGGTGCCAACTGGATCGCCAGCGTCGGTGGCGTTGGTGGCGGGGAGATGACGACGTTCGGTGTGCTGGTGTAGCCGCTGCCGGTCGTGAGCACGGTGACGCGGCTGACCGCGCTGTTGCTCACGGTGGCCTCGGCGGTCGCGCCGCTGCCGCCGCCGCCCGTGATCGTGACCGCAGGCGGAACAAGGTAGCCCGCGCCGCCGTCCGTCACCGTGATGTCCACCACAAATCCGCTCATGACCGTGGCGGTGGCGGTGGCCGTCCGCTCTGCTTGGGCGGCGACGGTCGCACCCGCCACCAGCACCACCGCCAGCCAGCGCCCGATGGCGGCGAGCGGCAGTGCCAGTCGGCGCGCTGCGGCACCCGCAGGACGACTTACTTGAATAGGTTGTGTTGGGGTCAGAGTGGTTATCATAGTGTTCCTGCGTTTGATGTTTCCGTGTTGGTTGTTTTCTGGTTCGTCTTACAGCCCCAGCTTGCGGATGAACTCGGCGTTGCGCTGGCAGTCCGCCTCGGCGTTCTGCGAGGGATTGGAGGTTTCCAACACTATCCAGCCTTGATAGTTGATAGCTTGGAGGGCGGCGGCCACCGGTTCCATCTTCACCTTGCCCGCGCCGAGATAACTCGAGCCATCCTTGAAGTGAATCATGCCGAGACGGCCTTTGAGGGCGCGCAAATCGGCGGGCACGTCGAAGCCGGCGTTGGTCGAGTTGCCGATGTCGTAGTAAGCCTGGACCGCCTCACTGCCGACGCGGTCGAGTAACTCCAGGTATTGCTTCGCGGAGAGCGAGCATTCGATGCCGAGGCAGACCTTGGCGGCTTGGGCCTTGGGCGCTAGTTCCTTGAGGCGGGCGACGAGCGCGTCCAACGCCTCTTTCTTCCACTCCTTGCCTTGGAGCAGGTGCGCCTGACCGAAGAACGGCACGAGCATCGCGACCGCGCCGAGATCCTGGGCGGCGGCAATGGATTGCTCCACCCACGCCGGGGCCTGCGGATCGTTGAAGAGCGGATGGCCGTTCAATAGGTCCAGGGACAGGGAGCAGACCGAGAGTCCGGTGGCTTTCATCCCGTCCTTGAGCTTCTGGCGGGTGGCCGGCTCGGCGATGGAGAGTTTCTCGGCCGCTCCGCCGACCCCGATTTCCAGACCGTCCATGCCGGCGCGCTTGGCCGGCTCGAAGTTACTGCCGAAGTTGCGCGCTCCGATGCGCAGTTTCGCGCCCGGGGCGGCGGACAGGAGTTGAGGCAAGAACGCGGCGCCGGCCAGAGCCGCGGCGCTGTGCTGAAGGAAGGATCGTCGTGTTTGTATAAGCATAGTAGGGTAATGGTTGCTCGGTCGGACGCCGGAGGCAGCCGACGGCTTCAGAATAGTTCAGCGGCGCCTACGAGGTCAATCCGAACTCCGAAGTCAGGAGGGGGAGCGCCCGCGGCCTGCGGGCCGGTTTGGGCGGCCCGCCCAAACCATCGGCTCACACTCTTAGTCCCGTTTCGGCGAAAGGAATTTTGTGAAACGAGGTCTTCGGCGCGACACCGAAAACCACCCGCCGGAGGCGCGTGCTCCCCGTTCCTCCGGGCGGCGACCGGCGGGCGCAGGTCTCTCAGCCGTAACTATTCAGTAGCCAGGTAGGGCGACGCTCCTGCGGAGCCTGGCTGGGATGGCGAATCAGGCCTCGGATCACCGCCGTTTTAGGTTCACCTTTCAGTGACCGGTGGCGACCCAAGCAAACGGCGGAGGAACCCTTGTCCAGCGCGGCTCGGCAGGTAGCCCACGCCCTACCGCGGGACGACTTTTCATACACGCTCTGAGTTGTCACAGCCCCGCCGCCCAGGCACAACCGCGGCGCAGTAACTCGCCCACGCCGGGACTGGTGTAAGCTCGTGCGTCGTGACCGAGCACAGTGTGAAACACACGTCCTGGCCCGTAGTTCAACACGAACGCTATCGGATACACCTTCTGGTCCACCTTCGACGTTGCCGTCGCCACGACGTGGATCGGCGCGTCGCCCGCCAGGCAAGTGTAGAGTTCGTCGAGTGTCTCAAACGGGGCCATGCCTTTGGTGATCAGATGCTCCGAGTCGGCGATCTCCACCGTGAATTTCCCGTGCGGATCGTGCCCGCGCAGCTTCGGATCCCAGGCCCGCCCCGCCAGGTTCTTGAACTCTGGCCACTCGTTGTTGTCCCACGCGCCACAGGCGAAATGCGTCAGCATCAGTCCTTTTCCACTTTCAACGAAGCGCTTCAAGTTCTCGCGCGCCTCGGGTCCGGGACCGGGCTTCTCCCAGTCCATGAAATGAATGACCACGACATCCCAGTCCTTCAACTTCGGCGAGGCGAGCGCGTTAGGGTCTTCGACGATGCGCACTTTGAGGCGCGGATCTTTTTCGAGAATCGCCTTCAACGCCGGCGCGGTTTGTTGCCAGGGATGACCGGGGTAGTCATCGCCGGTGACAATCAGAACCTTGGTGCCCTCAGCAGGCGGAGTGAGGTCCATCGCTGCTGCCGGGGGCGGCGGCGCGGCGGTGACGCTTTCTACAGTGCTGATACTGGACTGAGTGGCGGCGGTATTGCCGGCCTGTGTTTCGACAATCCAAAGCTCGCTGACCGTTGCATTCGGACCCGCGCGTTGCTGAAAGGCCACCCGCAACTTTCCTTTGGCAGCCAACCCCGGAGCGATAGGCAATGAGCCAATGGCTGGGCCGAGCTTCGATCCCGAGAACGCCGGGAGCTTCGTCGCGGGAAGCGCCTCGACACTCTTCGTTGGTTCCCCGCCGACCAGTAGCACGGACTGTATGCGCCCACCGTTGTCATAGTCCCACCAACTGAATCCAACCGCATAGCGCTTCTGGGGGTCGAGTCCGGTAAGTGCAAACTCTAACGCGCCTCCGTTATAGGCCACAGTTCCGAAGGTGGGCGCTGCAGTTTGCTCAGCGCCAGGGAATTGCCAGGAACCACCACTAACCTGCCGAAGCGTCACGCCATTCTCTGACGCGGTGGCCGCCAGGCCGCAGTCGAGGTAGGTGAGCAGTTGGTCACCGGCGGCGAGCTTCGCGGCGACCTCTTTGCTGCGGGTGGCGATTACTGAATCCGAGTAGGGCGCGGGAGTTAGCACCTCCACGGTGCTCTCCGGTTCCGTGGCCGAAGCGGCGAGCTGCGCCAGAATGTTAGTGTCCTTGGTGGCCCAAGCCAGCCGGCGAATCTCTCGTGCGGCCTCGGCACGCACCGCTTGGTCATTGCTGGCGGCAAGTCTGCTCAAGTCGGTGAGCGCGCCGGAGTCGCCTTGCTCCGCAAGGGTGCCGAGGGCCAGCAGCCGTGTTGGTCCCTCCGCGTTCGACAGCACCTGCTGTAACGCGGCGGTGGACTCTCTACTGGCAAGCTTCGGGCTAAGTTGAATGACCAGCTTCACCAGCCGAGGGTCGGTGGAATCCAGCGCCTCGAGCAGCTGAGACAGAGCCTCGTTGCCGGCGGCAGTCACCAGACCAGACAAGGCGGCCACGCGCACAGTGATCGGTTGGTCGGCCGCGAAGAATGCGCGGTAAGTCTCCGCAGCCCGGCCCTGCTCGCCACTGGCCAGGAGACGTTGGGCGCAGACTAACTGTGCGTCGCGGAAGGTGTCAGCCCGGTCCGCGGGTGGCTTAGCACTCGCAAGGAGGTCAGCGGCTTCCTTCGAGCCGATCTTACCAAGGGCCATTGCGACGGCGGCGGCGACTCTTGTATTCGCATCAACGAGCAGCCCGCCCAGTGCTTTCACGGCGACAGGATCGCGTCGCTCGCCGAGCGTGTTGATAACCCCAATGAGTCGGTCGCCCTGGACGCGCCGGAGCGCAGCTATCAACGCGCGCAACGCCACTTCGCCAGGCATTGGTTGCAGGACAAGACGCGCCATGTCGGCGGTCCTGGCATCCTCGAGCATCCGCGCGAGTTGCGGCACCTGCGCCTCGCCGCCGACCAAGCGGAGTTGTTGACAGATAAAGAGTTTCGCCGCCTCGGAAGTGTCCGCGTCGGTCAGGAGGGCCGCCAGGCGTGCGGCCAGTTCCTGACGATGCGTGGCGTCGGCCGAAGCGCGAGCCACGCCTTGTTCGATGACGTTCAGTGCGGCATTGCTCTGACCGTCGTCGTAGGATTTGAGGTTGGCGAACGCCACGTCGAACGAGAGCGCCGAACTAATGGCCGGCAATACCAGGACGGCTAGGAAACAGGAAAGGAATTGAGGGAGAGATGTCATAAAATTGAAGAGTCAGGTTGCTTAAATGGCCCACGGGCTTCGCAGGGCGCGACTGAGAAGGGTGTTAGCGGCGGGATCGTTGAGGAACCTCTCAGCCTTCCAATCCCACGTCAGCTTGCGTTGTAGGCGGGTGGCGATGTCGGCGACCAGCGTCAGCGTGGTGGCGGCATGGCCGTCTTCGACGGGAGCCACCGGATCGCGGCGAGACTTGATGGCTTCGAAGAAATCGCTGTGGTGATTGGAGGACACTTGGAGATGCTGGTCGGTGGGCTTGAGCCGAACTTCCAGCAACTCCTCCGGTTCGGTGCGGATGCCGCCGCGCACCACATGCACCCAGCCTTTGTCGCCGATGAAGCGCACGCCGTGCTCGCCACTCTGGTCGTCCGTGAAGATCAGCTTCGGACCTTTGGGTGGAGTGCAGGTGACATTCCAGTTGATCGAGGTGTTCGCCATGCCTTCCGTCGGGAACACCGCCGTGCCTTCCATGTCGAACGTGGACGCCATCAACACGGGTTGTCCCCAGAGTGCGATGTCAATGTGATGCACGCCCCACGACTGGATCCAGCCTGCGCAGTAGTCGGACATGAAATACCAGTTGAAGGAACACTTAGAATCGTTATAGGGCGTCCACGGCGCGGGACCGAGCCACAGTTCGTAATTGATATCGGGCGGCGGCGGCTTGGGCTGGGCCAAGGGCAAGGAGCGACCGCCGGGCACGGAAACCTTCACGGTATGCACGTCGCCGAGATAGCCATTACGGGCAAGTTCGCAGGCGAAACGGAAGCCTCGCTCCGAGCGTTGCTGCGTGCCGATCTGGAAAACGCGCCCGTAACGGCGCACCGCCGCGCACATAGCGCGGCCCTCCGCCACTGTCAGCGAAAGCGCCTTCTCGCAATAGACATCCTTGCCGGCGCGCAGCGCATCAATGCTGATCAGCGCGTGCCAGTTCTCCGGTGCCGCAATGAACACCGCGTCAAGGTCGGGCCGTGCGAGAATTTCACGATAGTCCTGATAGGCGGCACAACCCTTGTAACTGCCGGCGGATGCGGCTTGCGCATAGTGCTGCTCGACGTAGGCCTTCGAGGCTTCGCCCTTCTTGCGAAACGGATCGCACACAGCCAGTAACTGCGTCCCAGGCATGGACAGGATCGCGCCAAGATGCTGGCTCCCGCGATCTCCCAGCCCAATGACCGCGCAGTTAAGGCGGTTGCTGGGTGCCGGGCGACTGTCCGCGCCGAACGCGGAGGCCGGGAGGATGGTGGGGAAGGTCGCCAGAGTGGCGGCGGTTTTGAGAAAGTCTCTTCGATTTATCATAAAATGGTTTCCAGAAAATAGTGGCCTCAGGGACGGTTGGCTCCCGCCTTTTCGGTATAGGAGCGGTAACTCTGTAGGAGGACCTCGTCACTGGGAGCCTCGAGAAATTGCAGGCGGGCGCGGGCTTGGGCGACTTTTCCCGCCGGCAAATCCCGACCGAAGAGTGAGAGGTAGGTCGAGTAATGGCCCTCGGTTTGGTAAGGCATGGCGATGGCAAAACAGTCCCGCTCGGGTGCCATCAGCACGGCGGTCAGACCACTGGCCGGGGCACGTCGCACGGCCAGCGGGCAGGCCAGCTTAGGTAGTATCTCCCAACGCACCGGGTTAGGCGGCAGCTCCCAGCGACCGTCCCGGATGAGCGACACTGCGGCGGTGTCTCGCGGGAACATAAGCCAGTCGCCGAAGGACTTCTCGGCGACCAGAAAGCTAGGCGCAGCGGCGTGCGAGTCGGCCTGCACTTGGACCAGCACGTTGGAGAAAGCCGGATCGAAGTAGGAAGCCAGGAAGACCTCGAAGCCGTGAAGATCTTGCTGTGGGGTCACTTCGATTGCCAAGTCCAGCGTGGTCGGACTGCTCCAGCGGTAAAGACCGCGCAGGGCAAAGGGACGGTTGGTTTCGGCGGGGCACCGCACGGTCACGGAACCATCCTCGGCCAAGGCTATCTCACTGGGCCAATCCCAGCCCGCAGTGCCGCAACGCTTGCCATCGGAGAACACGCGATAGAGACCAAACAAACCCACACTCCGGGAGAGGCTCTGACCGGTGGGCCGGTGAGTGACGGAGGTAAGACCGAACGACCGGCCTTCGGCGCGCAACTTGCCGCTGAGCACGCCGGTGTCGAACTGGAACTCGCCGTTTCCCGCCGGAGTGAAGCTCAAGGCGGAGGGCAACGGGGATACCGCTCCCAAGGTGAGAGCGGAGGAGAGTGCCAAGCCGGCCAGGGATAGCGCGCGGCACTGGAGCGTTTGGAGAGTATCCGTAGGCGGAGGATTCATGGTCTAAGTTGATTCGGGATGGTTAAGCCGTAAGTCTATACCGATGATGGTAGGGCGAGGCTCCTGCCGAGCCGCACTGGGCTGTCGGAACGGGCGCCTGGCCACCACTCCGTCTGGGATCCTTGTTCAGTGACTGACCGCCACGAAGGAAGAAGACGGCGAATCCCGCGGCGAACGCGGCTCGGCAGGAGCCTCGCCCTGCCACCATCGGCATAGAGAAGGTTAAGCAGAATGTTTCTCTTCCTTGATGCTAAGTTCCTTCAGCGTCCCGCGCAGCCAGGCGAGGGACTTCTCGATCATCGGCCCGCTCGCCCCTTCGCACTCCATGCTGAGGGTGCCGGAGTAACCGTGATCGCGCAGGACGACGAGGCATTGCTTGATGTTGTCGGCATTCACGCCTTCTCCGAGTGCGCAGTGGCTCACCGCGATGCCCGTCATGCCGCCGCGCAATGCCTTGGCCAGCGACTCACTCACGTCCTTCAGGTGGACATGGCTGACCCGCGGGAGGAACTTCTGGAGAAACTTGACCGGGTCCTGACCCGCGATGAAGGTGTTACCGGTGTCCATGTTCATCCGCAGATACGGACTGTCGCTGAACGCCTGCATCTCAGCCATGAGGTCCGGCTTCGTGGTGAAGTAGCCGTGCGGCTCGATGTTCACGATGATCTTGTGCGCCTCGGCCACCTTGAGTATCTGCTGGTAACTGCGCTTCATCATGGCCATCGCCTCCTTGTCCTGGAGACCTTCCGGCGCGTGTAGGCCGTCAGTGGTATCCACGCACGGGCAGCCGATCTGGGCGGCCCAAGCGATAGACTTCATCACGTAGGGCACACCCCGGAGCGGGCCGTCCTCTTGCGAGAGTGGGAAAGCGGCATCCACCTGCGAGAACTGCACGCCATACTGGTCCATCTTGCGGCGGAGCAGCGCCGGGTCTTCGTAGAGCGCGACATGCGGCTGGTAGCCAAGGCCGTGGATCCAGCTCACGCCGTCAATGAGTCCGCATTCAATGTAATGCACGTCGTTCTTCTTAGCCCACTCCAGGCATTTTTCAAAGGACCAATAGGCGGAGTTAAAGGCGTCGGTATGGAATCCAATTTTCATAGTTCGTTCGTGGTTCAAGGTTTGTGTTGTGTTAATGGACGAGTCCGCCGCCCCGGCGCTTCGGTTAGTCGTCAGGGCGGAAATCAGAGTGGGCGCTGCCGCCAGCATAGCGGAGTTTTTGATGAACTCTCGGCGGGTGGTAGGATGGGTTTTCATGGTTTTCGGGAAGTGACTGTTCAACTAACGAGTTCGCCAGTGTCAGGAGCGAACACCGCCGGCACTCTGGGGAACAACCGGATGGTTTCTTGCAACCCAAGCGGGAGACTGCCCCGGGGCGTGAAGCCCGCCGCGCGCAATTTATCAATCGCCGCCATTGAGTGCTTCACGTCGCCGGGACGTTCTCCTAAGTGCTGGATTTCGCCGTGCGAACCGAACTGACCACTAATCGTCGCCGCTAACTCATTGATCGTAATCCGCTGCCCGTAGGCGACATTGAACACTCCGGTCTCCGTTGACTGGGTGGCGAAGAAAACATTCGCCGCGACGACATCCTTCACATAGACGAAATCACGGGTCTGCTCGCCGTCGCCGAAGATCGTGATTGGTTCGCCTTTGGCGGCCCGGTCAATGAAGATAGGCACGGCGGCGGCATACTGGCTCTTAGGATCCTGACGCGGACCAAAGACATTGAAATACCGCAGGCTGGCCGTCTGAAGGCGTCCCTCCGCCGCGAACATCTTACAATAGTATTCACCGTCGAGCTTGGTGATGGCATAGGGACTCTTAGGTTCGGGAAACATGGTCTCGACTTTGGGTGTGACCGGATTGTCACCGTAGATCGCGGCGGAGCTACTCAAGACTAACTTCCGCACCTTGGCCTGCGCCGCCTCCTCAAGGACGACCAGTGTGCCTTGAGTATTAATCTCCACGCACTCGATCGGCTTCTGCATGGACTCCGGCACGCTGATCATTGCCGCGAGATGAAAGATGTAGTCCACCCCCTGCACCGCCTGCCGCACCAAGTTGCGATCCAGTATCGAACCCTGGATAAACTCGCACGCGAGGCCAGCCAGGTTGCGGCGATGGCCTGAGCGCAGGTTGTCCAGCACCCGGACCTCCGCCCGGCCTTGGAAATGTTCCACTATATGGCTGCCAATGAAGCCGGCTCCGCCAGTAACCAGCACTCTCATTGAATACCCTCCACGAGCTGGTTCATTTTGTCCTCCTGTTGTTCGATAGATTCCACCAGCTTGAACTGTGTCCGGCAGCGGTCGAGGTTATGGCCTTCGCGGTGAACCTTGAAGTAAGTGTCGCCCGCCAGGAAGTCGGTAAGAAAGCGGATGCCGATCTCGAAGGTAATGAGCTTGCCGCAAAAGGCCAGATGCTGCTTCTCCGGCCGCGTCAGAAAGTCGCCGGCCGCCGTGAGATAGCCGCGCACCAATGCTTCAAACATCGCGAACTGCATCGTCACCTTAGACAAGTCGCGCTCGTCCTCCTTCGCCGGACTAGTGGTCGTACGCACCATGTCGCCAAAGTCATAAAGTGCCAACCCCGGCATCAGAGTATCGAGGTCCACGACACAAACGCCCTCACCAGTCACATCGTCGAGCATGACATTGTTGAACTTAGTATCGTTGTGCGTCACGCGCTCCGGCAGGTTCGCATCTAACAAAACGCCGGTAATAGGCTTGTGACTCAAGGCGAACTCTATCTCCGCTTTCGCGAGGCTGGCCCGATTGGCTGCGTCTGCCGTGATGGCTGTCTCCAAGGCGGCGAACCGTTTCGGCGTGTGATGAAAATCCGGGATCGTGTCATGTAACCGTGGTGCCGGCAGGTCGGCCAGCAGCTTCTGGAAACGGCCATACGCCTGGGCGGCTTCAAAGGCCTGCCGGGGAGACTCCACGGCGTCATAGGACCGTGCCTTCTCAATGAAGAGATAGACCCGCCAGTAACTCCCCGGCTCGTCGCGATGGTAACAAAGGCCGCCGCGCGTCGGGACCAGCGTCAACACGCGACGGCTGAAATCCCGCTCGCCAGACAGTTTCCCGGCCAGGTGCGCCGTGACGCGCTGGACGTTCTCCATCAGCGCGACTGGGTTCTTGAAGATGTTATGGTTGATCCGCTGAAGAACATAGCGGGCCGGTGCCCCGGCCTGATCAAAGACCACGGCATAGGTGTCATTGATGTGGCCGCTGCCGTATGCCTCAGCACTGCGATACTCACCGTAGATTTGGAATTGGCGGGCGATGGCGCGGAGGTCGTGTTTCGGACTCTTTTCCATAAAGTGTTCAGGCGTCTGCGCGGTTGGTGAAAGTTATCGCGCCCCATTCCTCTTGGCGGTGAAAATCGGGCTGTGCGTGCGGCGAGGTTGAGGAAATAACCGGCTCCGCTTGGCCGCGTGTGTAATCATAGCGGCTGAAGGAGAAACGCCACTCCGAACCAGCCAGCGGCCTCACCGGCTCGCAAACGGACGACGCCGGAATCTCGGCGAAGACAAACCACTGGCGGGTTTCAGCGCGCACCCAAGTCTTGGAAGTGAATAACTCTCCGGCCATCAAAGCCTCTTCAAACGCGCCAGTCTCCGCCAATCGCTGGTGCATTGCCGCGCCGGCGAAACGCGCCTGCAGGCGGCAGTTGTTAGGCGTGACGTGATATTCAAAATACGCCAGTTGCTCAACCGGGCGAAGGAACAGTTCAAACGTATCTCCCAGCTCCCAAAACCGCTGATTGTGCCCGCTAGCCCTGGTGAAAATGTCCGCGTCGGTTAGTTCGGCCAAGACCAACAACGAATCACCCTGCCAACCTATGCGCACCACGCCAGGGGCAAAATTCGGCTCTGTTGAGGCACTTTCAAAACTGTAGGAGCCGACGTAAGGAGGCCTGGTCTTCCGCGACTTCCAAGCCTCCTTACGTCGGCTCCTACAGGGTTTTGAAAGAACCTCGGCTTTCTCCCGCCAGGCCTGGTGTAGCGGACAAGGAGTGGCGTTCCGAAAGACCCGCTGCACAGCGTTCAGGTCGCCAGCCTCAAAAGGCGGCAGAGGAAGGCATCTTATCGCCGGCTTGCACTCGGCCAGTTCCGGCGGCTCTCCTTGGCGCTGGGACATCTTACTATCCTAGAAGTTCTGCCACTCCGGTTCGTTCTCGAATATCCACCGGTAGTATTCGGTCTCTTCCAGCGTGGCGGCGGCGGCATAGTCAACCACCACCGTGCAATGGGCGTGCAGTTGCAAGGCCGAAGCCGTAACCCGACTCGTGATCGGCCCTTCCAAGGCCTTGGCGATGATCCCGGCCTTCTCATAACCGGTGGCCAGTAGCAGGCACCGCTTCGATTCCAAAATCGTGCCGACGCCCATGGTGATGGCCCGATACGGAACTTTGCTTAGCTCCCCGGCAAACATCTCGGCGTTTTGTTCAATGGTGGACCGCATCAGCGTCTTGTCGCGGGTTCGTGACCGCAGGGCAGACATAGGCTCATTAAACCCGATATGCCCGTCGTGGCCGATGCCAAGCAGTTGCAGATCAATGCCGCCGCATTCAACAATCAAGTGCTCGTAATAGGCACATTCAGCCGTTAGATCCGTGGCGGTTCCGTCAGGCAGATGAGTGTTCTGGAGATCAATGTCCACCTGCGAAAAGAGATGCTGGTTCATGTACTGCCGATAGGACGCGGGGTGCTCCGGCGGCAGGCCGATATACTCATCAAGGTTAAAAGTTCGACAAGCGGCAAAACTCAAGCCCTCTTCCCGGTGCATACACGCCAGATGTGCATACACAGCCTCCATCGTCCGGCCGGTGGCCAGGCCCAAAACGAGCTTCGGCTGGCGCCGAATCTCGCGGGCGATCACCCGGGCCACCAACAGGGCGGCGGCGGCGGCATCGGGTTGAAGAATAACTTCCACGTCAGACGTTATACTCCTTGGCGTTCACCTCGGAAGAAACCAACACCTTGCGATCAGCAACTACCTGCCTCAAGCCAGCCAGTTCGTCCTTGCCCATAGTCAACGGCAGCGCGATCTGGCCGCCAGAAGCCGCCGATTGTTGCATCGCCAGCATGATTTCGGCACCCTTATAGGCGCTCTCGAACCGGCAAGGATGCAGTTTGGAGTCGTCATCCAGCCAGTCAGCCATGTCTTGGATGTAGGGTGGCATGTCTAAGTCGTAATTCATCGCGCCCTCGCCGACTAGATAGCCACCGCTCTTGGTAACCGCCCGCCAGCCACCATTGGTCAGCACTTCGGCGAAGCCTTCCGTCCCCTGCGCACCCATCCGGCACTTACCCCACCACTTAGCTACTTCCGGTTGGTCAGGAGCTCCGGCCCCGCACTCATAAACTCCGCGCACGCCATTGGCATATTGAACAAAGCCGGCGATGTAGTCGGGCGAGGGATGGTTGTCGTTAAGCTTGCCGCGTCCGGCCGCCGAAGCCATAACCCATTGCGCCTCCGCCTCGCCATTGTACCAACGGGTATAGTCAATAAGATGCGACAACATGTGTGTCATCCAACCCGTCGCGTTGCCATAGACCGTATGCACCCTTCCCAACGCCCCGCTCGCAATGATCTCCTTGACCTTGCGATAGTGGGCGCCGTAGCGATGCTGGTGGCTTACTACCGCCTTAACTCCGGCCTTCTCAATCAAATCGCGCACCACGAAGAGTTCGTTACTCGTCAGCGCCACCGGCTTCTCAAAGGCGATAAGCTTGACGCCCGCGTTCACTGCGGCTTGGATCATCGGGGTGCGCAGGTTCGGCAAGGTGCAGAAACAGAAGATGTCCGGCTTCACCTCCGCCGCCAGCGCCGCCGCGTCGGTCCCGGTCTTGACACCGCCGCCGATTTTGGCGGCGGCAGCGTCCAGACGGGTAGCATCAATGTCGCACAAGGCGGCCACCCGAAAGCGGGGATTGGCCTGAAAGGCTGTGGCGTGATGCAGACCACGTTTCCCGGCTCCGACAACTAAGGCTGTGTATTGCTTGGTCATGTGGGTATGCGTTCCTGGTACGACTGGTAAAACTCTTAGGCGTTGGTCATGTCCCACTCCCGACATTTCCGCGCCACGTAATCCACTTCGGCGGCGGTTAGTTCGGCATACATGGGCAAGCTGATGCAAGTGGCAGCATTGTGCTCCGCGTTAGCCACCGAGCCGACGACGCGGGCACCTTTGCCCCAAGGATAGCCGGCCTGCTGATGAATGGCGATCGAGTAATGCGTCTTGGCGTCAACTCCGTTCTTGACCAACCAATCCACAAAGGCGTCGCGCTTCTGTGGGTTCGTGACTTCGATAACGTACAAATGCCAGACATGCCGATAACCGGGCACCTGATACGGCAGTGTGAAAGACTTGGCTCCCTGAAGCCCAGCCGTGTAACGGTCCGCCCATTGAATGCGGTTGTTATTCCACTCGTGGATGTGCTTCATCTTGGCGCTCAAAATGCCGGCATGAAGGTCGTCCAAGCGACTGTTGTAGCCGAAGCTGTGGACATTGCGGGCCGGTGAACCGTGGGCGCGCAACAGTCGGGTGACTTTGTTGATCTGGTCGTTGTTGGTTACAATCGCGCCGCTGTCGCCGAAGGTTCCGAGGTTCTTCTGGATGATGAAGCTCGTCGTCGTCGCGTCGCTAAGTTCGCCGATCTTAAACGTATCACCGGCGGCGTCAAAACCCTGCGCGTTGTCTTCGATGACAAAGAGCTTGTGCTGGTCGGCAATCTTCTTGATGGCCGGCATGTCGGCGCATTGCCCATATAAGTGGACCGGGATGATCGCCTTGGTCTTGGGCGTGATCGCGGCTTCGATCTTTGTCGGATCAATACACTTAGTCTTAGGATCGCAGTCAACCAGCACCGTCGTCGCCCCGGCAATCCAAATCGCCTCTGCGGTGGCGAAGAAGGTGTTTGCGTGAGTGATGACTTCGTCCCCCGGACCAATGCCCAGGGCCATGAGCGCCAGCCAGATGGCGTCCGTGCCGTTGCCCACGCCGATCCCGTGCTTCATCCCGTGAAACGCCGCCAGTTCCTTCTCGAACTGTTTGTTCATCGGCCCTTGAACATACTCGCCACTCTCCAGCACCCGTTTGATATTCGCGTCAATCTCCGACTGGATGTTACGATACTGACGCACATGACCATAGAATCCGACACTCATTTCACTCATTTTAATTTCCTATCTTGTTTGGTTTGATTGTTGCCATTTTCTCGTCCGCTTATCCGCCCAATCGGCTGGACAGCCTCTTGCGAACATCGCTTTCGAGAGCCTTGATGAAGGCGGCGACATAGTCCACCATGTCCCGCGCTTCGTCCAGCACCAACGGCGTAAGATCCATGCCGAAGATGAATTGCGTCGCCTGATCCGTGGCGTGAGATTCAAAGAAAGTAGCGTTGGCGGAGCGCCGGCCGGCGGTGGCCAGGTCATAGCGTTTGCCGCCCGCGATCTGAGAATCAAACACCCCGTTCAACGCCGCCGCCAGATTGTCGCGCCCGCTCACATCCATAAGCACCTTGTCGGCGTCCGGCAGCCAATCCAAGTTACGCCAGACTTCGCAGCCCCAGACCTTCTGCGGGCGCTGGTGGCGGGGTAACTCGCGCATGGCCTGCAACGCCGCCACGACGACGCCGATGTGAGTGTCGTGCTTGTCCGCGAGGTTGTGAGTATAGACAATCTCCGGCTGCGTCGCGGCGAGAATCTGCTTCAAGTCCTCCTTCAGCGAAAGGTCGGTCGGACTTTTGACGGCGCTACTTGGGTAGTCCAGTTGCAGCATCACGCCGTACTGGCCCATCACTGCGGCGGTCCTTTGTTCTTGCCGGCGGATAACCATCATCTGGGCATCGGTGAACTGGGCGTAGGGGCCGGTGCGGGAGCTGCCGGAACCATTGGTGCAAGTCACACCGCCAAACCACTTATCACTCTTGGCGAAGCAGGACAAGATACCGTGGAAGGCCATGAACTCCAGGTCGTCCTGATGCGCGCCGATCCCCAGGTGAGTGATCCGACTTAGGGCCTTTGCCACGGGTTGGTTGTCCGGCACAAAGATTTCCGCCGTCAAGTTATGCAGGTTCATATAGGATCAACGCTTAGTCATGGGCAAACTGGCGGCAGCTACTGCTTGGCCAACGCGCCGGCTTTTCTCATCGGGAACATGCAACTCCACTTGCGCCGCCACTTCCGGAAATTCCGCCTCCAGCACCTCACGGGCTTTGGCGATTACTATGTCGCCGCCCTGCCCCGTCGTGACCCGTCCGAGAATCAGCATGTGCCGGAAGTCATAGAACTCCGCATAGTGTGGTATCGCGTAGCCGAGATAGACACCAATGGTTTCGTAAATCTTCGCCGCCCGGTCATCGCCCTTCGCCATGAGGTTCTGAACCTCTTTGAGCCGCTCCGGCAGCCCCAACTCTTCCGGCAGGGTGATCTTAGCCGCCGGTAGTAACTTACCCACCGCTTGCTGGGAGAAGTAGAGCGCCCCGACACCACGGTCGCCGGACCATTCCTCGGCGGGCGCGGCGGGGTTCAAGTCCACCGGCACAAACGCCAGTTCGTTCAACCAGCCAAGGATGCGGCCTTGCCGGTCCATAAAGCCCCCGGCCTGGCTCGACCCCATCGCGATGCCCAGCATCCCCTTCTGGCGCAGCGAGAGAGCACCGGCCAACGCCGTCACGTCGCCATCGTTCATTACTAGAACCGGCACGTTCCATTCCTTTTGGATGCGCTTGAAAATCCCGGCCGCCTTGGGGAAGAGTTTCTTCGGAACGGCGCGCAACAGCGAGGCGACGCGGATTTCATTGTCCACGATAATGCCGGCGGAGCTGCCGCCGATGGCATCCACCCGCGGTAAGTGCGCCGCCGCACGATGCAACCCAGCCGAGAGGTGGTGATAGTGATACTCAGGATCGGCATGAGTCTTAGGATCCCAGGGGGTTTCCTCGGTGAAAATCGCCTCGCCGTCAACCACGGCTGACACCTTGTAATCGCTCGCGCCTAAGTCGAAACCAATGCGACAACCTTTAAGATGGCCGCCGGCTGCCACTTGCATCTCCTTATCGGCGGGCACTCTTCCCGCAGTCGTGGTGACAACTTGAAACTTCCGGCCATAGGCCAGCGCCATCATGCCGCAGTCGAACTTCCGCGCGCCACGCGGCGAATAAGTCTTGCCAAGAAACGCCCCGATGGCTTTCGGCCCGCCGACGTGAAGCCTCCACCCACCACGCGCCCAGAGCAGGAACTTCACGATCCGCTCCACATAGCGCAGTGTCTCGGCGTCCGCCTCGGGTTTCACGATGGTCCCGTAGCGCGACACCAGCCCGCCTTCGCGCTCCAAGCCGAGCACCAAGGGCACCGCCCGGCCGGAGGCGCGAGCCGCGGTGACATAGTGGCGATTAAATAGGACGGCCGGCTGAAAGCCCGGATCCAAAGGAGCGGCAATCTTAGGAGTCACGTTCATGGTTTTGCCGTGGCCGCCTTGCTCTCCGTCGCCACGCGGTGATAGTTCAGACCGCATTGGTCGAGGCGGTAATAGTGAGTTTGCAGCCGGCGCAGGAAGTCATCGTAGTTGCGCGCGGCTTGCGGCGTCCAAGCGACCTCCGCCAACGCGCTAAGGCGTGGGAAGGCCATGTATTCCACCTTTTTGCGATCTTTGAAATACTCCCCCCAGAGCTGGCCTTGGGTGCCGAGGATTTGTTTCTCCTGCGCCGGGTTTTCCGCCACGAAGGCGGGGTTATAGGAATACACCTTAGACAGCGGCAGTAAGCCGCCGATGCACTCAAACTCCTTGCCCTTGGCCAGCTCCGCCGCCGCCGGTGCCTGGTAATAGTCGAGGTAAGTGTGCGACGTGGTGGCCATCACTACGTTATTGCCGAGGGCCAGCGCGTGCTTCGCCCACTTAGCATCCCGCCAGACCATCATGGTGGCAGTCTTGGGCAAGCCGCCTTCCTGAATCTCATCCCAACCAATGAGTCGGCGCTGCTTCGACTCCAGGAATTTTCCGATGCGCCGGACGAACCAACTCTGCAACTCTTCCTCATTCTTGAGGCCCTCGCGCCGCATCACCGCTTGGGCAGACTTGGATTGCTGCCACTGGGTCTTCGGGGCCTCGTCGCCGCCTATGTGGATGAACTTAGACGGAAACAGGTCGCAGACCTCGGTGAGCACGTCTTCGAGAAAACGCAACGTCTCTTCCTTGGGCGCGAAAATGTACGGATGCACGCCCCACCGGGTCATCACTTTCGGCGCGAAACCGGCGATGTCGTCATTGCCGAGTTGCGGGTAGGAAGCAATGGCCGCCGACGCATGGCCGGGCATCTCGATCTCCGGGACGATGGTTATGTGGCGGGCGGCGGCGTAGGCGACGACTTCGCGAATCTCGGCCTGCGTGTAAAAGCCGCCATGACGCTGACCGTCATCGGAGTCACGGTTGCCGTAAGGCGGCGAAGAGTCACGCCAGGCACCTACTTCGGTGAGCTTAGGATACTTCTTGATCTCAATCCGCCAGCCTTGGTCATCGGTAAGATGCCAGTGAAAGGTGTTGAGTTTGTGCAACGCCATGGCGTCCAGCAGTGGCTTGATGTCCTCGATTTTGAAGAAGTGCCGGCCGACATCCAGCATCATGCCGCGCCACTTGAAACGCGGTTGGTCCTTGATCTCCACGCACGGCAGCGACCACTTAACGCCGCTGGCGGTGGACCGCGCGAAGACTTCCGGTGGAAGCAGTTGCGCAAGCGTCACTGTGCCATAGAACAGGCCCGCCGGCTCCGGCGCGCGGATGACGGCAGAGTTAGTGGTGACGATGAGTTCGTAGCCTTCGGCACCCAGCGAGGCTTTAGCGTCCTGGGTGGTGACGGTGATGACTCCGCCGGCTGCGCCTGGCCTGGCTGCCTTGACGGGTTCCTTGAACACTCCAGTTCGGAGAGGAGTGACAACTAAGCCGGTTGCGCTGGGCGCAGCGTCGGCGCTGACGGGGAACGGGTAGCCGGTGGCTCGGCGGAGCCGCTCGGCCAGCCGCTCGGCTGTCGTCCGCGAGGCGGCGTCTGATTGGATGCGCGTTTCTGGTCCGAGCGCGAAGTTACCAGGGCGCATTTCCATCCGCTGCGGAAGCGGGATGACGGCGGGCAGCTTGGTGTCGGCGCCGGACGCGCTTCCGGCGAGCATGGCTATAAGTAGGGCGGTTGAGGTTTTCATGTGACTTTCCTTCGTGCGACGGATGCGAATCCAATCTGGCGTGGCCAGCGGCGTAGGACAGGCGTCGCGCCTGTCTCCATCTTCACTCTCATGTTTCACTAAAGAGCGAGTACGCACGGTCATAAGCATCTATCCAAAATAACTATCTAAGACAATGTCAGAGACAGGCG
>CAINDV010000087.1 GCA_903847485.1 uncultured Verrucomicrobiota bacterium | reverse complement strand
TGGCAGACCCGCACGCCCTACGACGAAGCGGCCTATCTGCGCCAGCTCGCCCATCGCAAAAGCCCCTACGCCGTCACCGCCTGACCCATGTGCCGCCCCCAAGAAAATCCTTGCCCAGACATCCTCAGGTGTTGAGATGCGCACGGCAAGTTGGCCGCACAAAATAGATGTTTGACATCATGGCAAGCCGAATCATGCTTGGCCACATGAACGCGAACTGCCGGCCACCGCCAGACCGCCCCGAGGCACCGGGGCGGATTTGCCCGTGTGGTGATGAGCACCCCGCCGCTCCTGGGGAGCGCAGGAGCACGGCCCCAATGAATGACCGCTTCACTTTACCTGCTGCGCTTCGCGTCAGTTGGCAATACCAGGACTGCCCCTTTACTGCAGTTCGCTAATCTTAGTGTCAGTAGTGAGAACCCCTTTACAGGTTGAAATGAAGACGCTGCAAAACCAGTTCTCCCGGGGCCGCGAAACGTCAAAAAAACAAATTCATGCTAGCAGTTTCCCTCCCTCCTTGACGATAGCCACGCCTATCCTCGGCCTCGCCGTGCTCGCGCTGATTGCTGGCAACGCAATCGCCCAGAGCGGCGGCCCATTCACCATCACCTCACGCACCATTGACGGCGGCGGCATCACATGCAGCACCGGCGGGAACTTCTCGCTGGCTGGCACCGCGGGTCAGCCGGACGCAGGCGTGCAGCACGGCGGCGTGTTCGCGCTCGAAGGCGGCTTCTGGCACGGGATCACGCTCGCGCATCTTCCCGATGGCCCCGTGCTCAAGATGAAGCTGGTCGGCCCGCGCGCAGTCATCTCGTGGCCGGTAAGTGTGACCGGTTACACGCTCCAAGAGACCACCAACCTCATCAGCGGCGCTTGGACGCCCGCCCAGGGCTTCGCCGCCGACACCGCGACCGAACACACGCTCACGACGCCAGCCGCTGGCGTCATCAAGGCCTTCCGGCTCAAGAAACAACCCTGACCCCACTGCAAACAGGCCCCTTGTCACCATGACTTCAATCACTATGAAAATCACGCGCCTGCTTGTCTCCGCTGCGCTGGTCCTCACCGCAATTGCCGCGCACTCTGCCATGCCCACAGCCTTCACGTATCAGGGTCGCCTGAACGATGCCGCCGGCCCAGCCAATGGCAACTATGACTTCCAGTTCGGCATGGTGGACTCGGCCGGCACGAACTCGCCCCCCTTCGTCAGCCAGACACTCTTTGCCGTGCCCGTGAGCAACGGCGTGTTCACCGCCACCCTCGACTTCGGCACTGGCTACTTCAACGGCGATGCGCGCTGGCTGGAGATTGCGGTGCGCGTGACCAGCAGCGGCTCGAACTTCACTACGCTGCTCCCGCGTACGCCGCTCACCGCGACGCCTTATGCCCTGTTCGCCGGCCGCGCGGACACGGCCAACACCGCGCTCACAACCGGCACGGCCACCAACGCGGCGTCGGTGCCGTGGTCGGGACTCACCGGAGTGCCGACGGGTTTCGCTGACGGCGTGGACAATGGCGCGGATTACACGGCGGGAGCAGGGCTGCATCTTGCGGGCACGCAGTTCAGCGTGGACTTCGCGGGCGGCGGCACAAGCAACAGCACCGCGCACAGCGATCACGCGCATTTCGGCCAGTCGTGGCTGGGTGCCAGCACGAACAGCGGACTGGACATCCGCAACACCTTGGCTTCCGGCTTCGGTCTCACGGGCCGGCAGGGCGCGGGCAGCGGTGGGACGTTGGCGGATACAGCGGGTGTGTTTGGCGATTCTAGCGATGGCGAAGGCGTGGTGGGCATGAGCCCCCACCGCGGCGTGTGGGGCATTGCGACCGGGGCCGGTTCAGTCAACTACGGCGTGTTCGGCCAAACGGCTTCGACCCTGGGCCACGGCGTTGATGGATACGCGAGCGCCAAGATTGGCGTCACCGTCGGAGTGTCAGGCGTGGCAGATTCATCCTCGGGCATGGGGGTGCAAGGCAAGAACACGGCCACCAACGGGGCCGCGATCGGCATGTATGGGCGCACCGATTCCAGCGCTGGATACGCCGTTTATGGCCAGGCAACTGCTGCTACCGGAACGACCTACGGCCTCTACGGGAGGGCCGATTCGATCTCAGGCATCGGTGTGGAAGGCAAGGCCACTGCCACCAGTGGCGGGGCGATCGGGGTGCAAGGGCAGACTGATTCCAGCGCCGGTTACGGCGTTTACGGGCAGGCAACGGCCGATACCGGAACGACCTATGGCGTGCTTGGGACGGCGGATTCGACCTCCGGACGCGGCGTGGAGGGCGTCGCCTCGGCTCCCAGCGGGACGACCTATGGCCTTTACGGCACGGCTAATTCGACCTCCGGCCGTGGCGTTTTTGGAGTGGCACTGGCCTCCACCGGCAGCGCCATTGGCGTTTACGGAGTGGCTAACTCGACCAACAGCGTGGGTGTGCGAGCCGAAAGCCCAGGCATCGCGCTCAAGGCCGCAGGCAGCGGAGTGATTCAGAGTTCAGCCGAATCCGCAATGTTCATTCCTGGAACAGCCGCTCAGTTCGATTCAGACATAAGTGCTGTGGGAGCGGCTTTCTACAAATCTTCCATTGGCCTGGTGTATATCATGTCGAGCCGTAAGTGCGCGGCGGGTTTTGATTTTCCGATAACCTTTCCAGCAATCCTTTATGGTCAACCGGTCACTTTAAAAAGCGTCACGATCATCTATGCGTGCGACAGGGGTAACGGTTCTTTAATTGGCGGAACTTGGATAGAGAGCATGGACGAGACCGGCATTAATTCCACGCTGGTGAGCGACCCGACCCTCCGCACGAGCAAGACCCGCACCAGCTACACCCTTCCCGTGAACGTCAAGCTCGGCAGCAGCGCAGCGTTCGTAAATGTTCATGCGGTGGCCGATTTCATTGATGGAGAGCAAGGTTCCGTCACGATCTACGGGATTATCGCGAAGTTCGGCCACCAGTGACTTTCAGACCTCTCGGCATAGGCCCGGTTCGTAAAGGGGTCAGTCCCGCTAATTGGTAGTGCCCCTTACCTTGCGCCTGCGCTCGGCTCATGGCCCCGGCCGCAGGCCGAAGCTCACCCTGCTCGCGGTGCCCATCTGCCAGCGCCGCGCGCGCCACGCCAGCGGCGTAGTCGTCTCGCGGCGCAACTGCCGGGCCAGCGCCACCTTACCCGGATCCCCTTTGCGCCGGCAGTTTAAGTCGGCTTCCGTCCAACCCAGCCGCGCCAAGGCCACCCGCGCCAACCTCTCGGCGTATCAAAGGATTGGCGGTGTGATTTGCGGTAGCGGCTCGCTGACTTATTCTGGCAGCGGCATGCTGTCGCTCACCGCCATCAACACCTACGCCAGCAGCACCACCGTCAGTGGCGGCACGGTCGCTGTCAACAGCGGTGCCACGCTCACCCGCAGTTCTTATGTTGGCTGGGAGCGCGGATGTTCTTGTCCGCCGGCGGGCGCGAACTTGGCACCAAGTGGACAGGATCAGCGTCAAGCGGAAAGAATGTCCGCGCTCCAGACCAAAGTGAGAACTGCTGGCACCTGCCGGTCGCACTTGTCATCCTTAAGGATTTGGAGCAGGCTTCCGAACTGTTCGCCGGATTCGCCGCCTCAATCGAGGCGGGCGAAGAGTTCAAAGTGCAGATTTAAGCCCACATTCCTATGACAAATGACGAAAGAATGACGAAGTCCCAAGCACGAAACGCGCTTGGTTCTCGAGGGAACGGATTGCCTGGCTCGCCGCCCAACCAACCGGTCGGAGGCGACGATTCGCCAGCCGCCGTTCGAGTTTCGGGGCGCGGGTTCAATCCACCGGACGCCCGGAGCGGCTGGCGCGGAAATGCAGGACGCCTGCAAACCCGCGCCGAACGACAGGGCGAAACCACAGGAGCAAGCTGGATGAAACGTGCGCTTGGCTGCTTCGCTATCCTGCTGTCTTTCGTGCTGTGCGCGGCGGCGGCGGCACCGGTGTTACCGGGCCGACTGGAGGCGCAACAAGTCATCGCCCAGGACCGATCCGTCAATTTTGACAAAGTGGTCTTCGTCAAACGCCTGACCTACAATGCCAACCACTACTACACGGAATTCATCAACAGCCAGTGGATGCCCGGGGGAAACCTGTGCGTGCTGGACCTGAAGAGCGGAGAGGTGTGGGAACTGGTCCCCGAGCTGAAGGACGGGGTGTTCGAGCGGTTCGATCTTTCCTTTGAGGCTGACCGAATCGTCTTTGCCTGGAAGTGTGCCGCCCAGCAGGGCTACCGGCTTTATGAGATTGAAATTGATCCGCAGACGGGAAAGCGGAAGGGCGCGCTGCGGCAATTGACCTTCCCGCAGGCGGACGAGGATTGGTTGGTGAAGACTTACCGCGTCTCGGGGCATTACCATCACGGCACAGACGACATGCAGCCCTGCTATCTGCCGGACGGAGACATCGGCTTCATCTCCACACGCTGCCAATACGGCATCCTGTGTGACCCGCCGGACGATTTTACCACGACCGTGCTGTACCGCATGGGCAGGGACGGCCAGAACTTGCGGCAGCTAAGTCGCAGTTCCGTGAGCGAAGCGTCGCCGACGTTGCTGCCCGATGGCCGGATCCTATACACGCGATGGGAGTATGTGGACAAAGGCGCGGTTAGTGTCAAAGGCTTGTGGGCGATGCGCCCGGACGGCTCCGGCTCCGCGGAAATCTACGGGAACGACATCGCGTTGCCGCCGACGAAGATCTACGGACGCGCGATCCCTGACGCCGCCAACGAGTACGTCTTCCTTGGCACGCCCCACTGCTGCTCTCAGAACGGCATGGGCACGGTCATCCGCCTGGACATGAGCCAGGACATCCGGACCCGGGATCCTATGACTTACATGACGCCCTATGTGGATGTGCGAGCGGAGACCGGGACCGCTTTCTTGAACGACGACGGAAAGTGGAGGCATGACGGCGATGGAAGGGGGCCGTTGTTCAAGGATCCCTATCCGCTTTCACGGAGTCTCTTCCTGGTGGCGCACAAGCCGTCCGGGGCGCCTTGGAGTGCTCCCACTGGCTATGGGTTATATCTGCTTAGTCAGGACGGCTCGGTCGGGTTGGTCTATGCGGATCCGGCCATCTCGTGCTGGCTTCCTTATCCGCTTCGCTCCCGGCCCCGGCCCGGCGTGCTGGAAGCCACGGTGGACGAGGGCATGGCGGCCAAGCAGTTGGCCACCTGCATTGTTACGGATATCTACCACGGCATGGAGCACACCGCGCCTGGCTCGATCAAATACCTTCGCGTTCTGGAGCAGGTTCCGCGGCCGTGGGCCGTCCGCAAGAGTTGGGGCGGCGACGAGTATGACCAGCAATACGCCTGCATCACCAAGGACACGCACCTCGGGCTGAAAGTCCAGCATGGGATCGTCCCAGTGGAAGCCGACGGCTCGGCGCATTTCGTCGTGCCCGCGGCGCGGAACATCTTCTTCCAGGCGCTGGACGAGAACTACATGGCCGTGCAGACCGAGCGCACGATGGTCAACTACATACCGGGAGAGAAGCGAAGCTGCATAGGTTGCCACGAGAAGCCGAACGATGTCGCCGCGGTGACACCCAGCCGCCAGTTCGCGGCGCTGGGACGTCCGCCTTCCGTGCCGGGGCCGCAACCGGGGGAGGTCTCCGGCCGACGGCCGCTTGATTATTATACCGATGTGCAGCCGGTGTGGGATAAACATTGTCTGAAGTGCCACAGCGGCAAGGAGCCGAAAGCAGACCTCAACTTGAGCGGCGAGATGACCTCACTCTTCTGCGTCTCCTATGAGCAACTCATTCCGGAACGACGCGGCGGCCCGGGCCGGCGCGGGAAGTACGACCTAGTCGGGCCGACCATCGGGGAGAACCATCCAAAAACCGGCAATGTGGATTATCTGGAAGCGCGCTCGCTGGGTTCCCATGCGAGTCTGCTGGTCGCAATCCTGAGCAAGGGCAAGGTTCAGCTTGCAGACCAGCGGCTGGCCGAGCTGGCCGTCCGGCTGGGCGAAGTCCACAAGAAGGTCAACCTGTCGCAAGAAGAATTGATCCGGGTGACCAACTGGGTTGATACCAACGCCCAGTACTACGGCATGTACTGGGGGCGGAAAAACCTGCGCTACAAGGACCATCCCGATTTCCGACCCACCCCATCGTTTGAGCGGGCTTCGAGCTTGGTGAGCCTGATTCCCGAGAAAGACAAATAGCGCGACGGTTCAGGGAGCGCGCTGGACGGAGGCGTCAGCCTCAGACATCCTGACCCGTGGCCTTGGTTGGCCGGGGCGCGTGGAGTTAGCGTGGAACCTCTCACCCCGGCCCTCTCCCCATCGGATGGAGAGAGGGTGCCTGCCAGGGCGGGTGAGGGGCACTCGGTGGACTCACCCCGATCTCCGAAGTTGAGCCGGGGCTTCGCCGTAGCGCAGGTTGGCAACCTGCTGTATCGCCGGCTGATAGCCGGCGGACGGCCCTTCTTCTCGGCGCGTCGGAAATAGTGCGCGGTTTACGCAGGTTGCCAACCTGCGAAACAGCAGGCTGCCAGCCTGCGCTACGGGCCGCCAGCAGCGAGCCGACTGCGGAATTCGGACTCACTTCGTTTCCTTGGCTCAGGAGTTCCGCCCGCCCCGTCCGGCGCGATCAGACACCGTGCTTCTTCGCGGCTTTCCGCAGGAGTTCCAGCGCCTCGGCGTAGGTGCCTGCCACCACCAGTTCCTTGAACCGCGTGAACGCTTCCGGCGCAAATAACGCCCGCAGGACCTCGTGATTGGCGTCGAGACACTCGGCCGCGCCGGGGTCGGCTTCGGCGAGCAGCGGCAGGATTTCGTGGACCGCCTTGCGCAGTTCACTGCGGCTGGCCACGGGCGGGGCTTCGGTGGCCGGCTCGCTTTCGACGATCTTCAAAGCGCGCTTCAACTCGCGCAGCAGCGGAGTGAGCGCCTGCTCCAGGTCCGCCCACAACCACTCGATTTCCGTCGGGTCCGCCGGCTGGGCGATGGCGTGTTCGACGGCGGCGGCGGCGGCGGCCACCGTGCCCGCGCC
>CAINDV010000086.1 GCA_903847485.1 uncultured Verrucomicrobiota bacterium | reverse complement strand
AGGAGTATTCGGGACTGGCCTCTCCGTGGGCTGAAGCCCACGGCTACCGGCACCAGGTCGCTCCGCGACTGCAAGAAACCGGGCTGCGCCCTCCGCAGCAGTTCTGAGCGGGGGCGTATCTCACTTTCTTGCAGTCGCGGAGCGACCTGGTGCCGGTAGCCGTGGGCTTCAGCCCACGGAGCGGAGGTTGGAGGGTTTTCACGTCGCGTAGCGACATACGAAGCCGTAATTTATCGGAAGAGCAAGCGTCGCTCCGCGACGCGGGAGTGTTCGGGACTGGCCGCTCCGTGGGCTAAAGCCCACGGCTACCGGCAACAGGTCGCTCCGCGACTGCAAGAAAGTGGGATCCGCCCCCGCCCCGCAGCAGTTCTGCGCCGGAAAGCCGCTTGATTCCGCCAGCGCTTTCCGCTACCCCATCGCCCGTGACTGAAGGATTCACTGTGAGGGGAAGCGATTCGGCCCGGATGGGCCGGGCGTTTCCAAGAGCAGGGCACGCGGCGGCGAATGACGACGCGGCGCCAGAATCCCCAGCGACACGATACCGTAACAACTCAGCACATATCCTTGGCGTAGCTCGGCGGGCTGCTCTCGGTAGGACGCGATTAGGTTCGCGCCGCTTTTGTTTCCGGAAAGGGCGAGGAGTTGCGCGGGGATAACTTGCGACAAGGAAACCAAGATGAAGATGACTCGACTGAACACACTCCTCGCCACGGGCCTGGCCGCCGTGGGCTTGAACCTCTCCTCCGCGCTCGCCGCGACCAACTACTGGACCGGCGCGGGCGATGGCGTGGCGTGGAACCAGGCCGCCAACTGGTCCAACAACGTGCTCCCCACCGCCTCATCCGACGTGGTCATCACCAGCGGCGCGGGCACGAACGTCGTCATCTCCTCCGGCAGCATCACCGTCAAGAGCATCCAATGCTCCAAGGCGTTCACGATCTCCGGCGGGGCGCTCACGCTCACAAGCGGGGCCTCGCAAGTCAGCGGGGCATTCACGTTAGCCAGTGCTACGGTCGTCTCGGCGAGCGGCAGCAACACTGCGTTCAGTTGCACCGGCCCAACCAGCGCCGATGGAGCCAACTTCTCCGTGGCCAGCGGGGCAGTGGTAAGTCTGCCGGCGGTGCGAAACTGCGTGGCGGATTGCAGCGGGCCGGATTGGGTGGTGAGCGGGGCCGGCAGTGTGCTGGACTTGCCCGGCCTGACCAACCTGACGGGGTCGGTCTGCGGCCAACACACAATTCAAGCCACAGGCGGCGGACAGGTGCTGGCCACGAACCTGGCGAGCCTCGTCAAGGCACCGTTGACGGTACTGGCCGATGGAACCAACAGCCTGGTGGACTTCCGAGGGCTGCGGGCGGGCGCGGGCCAGAGTTCCTACCTCCTATCGTTCGAGACGCGAAGCGGCGGCGCGATTCTACTGCCAATGCTGGCACGGACGGATCGTATGACCGTCACGATAAGCACCAACTCAGCGATCAACTTCCCAAGTCTGACCAACTTCCTGACCGGCCAGATCACGATCAACGGCGGGTCGGCAGGCTTCCCCGTGGCGGTGGTCAGCAACAGCGTGTTCAATCTTTACGGCGGCAGTCTGCAAAGCGCGCTGGTGTTCGACAATTCGACACTGAACATCGGCACCAACGTAGCGGTGCCTGGCTCCTTCAGCTTCCAGAACATTTCCAATGCGCTAACGGGGCGGCTCGCCAGCCAGCAGACGGTCCGCGTGCTCGGCGGGGCCGGCGGCACGAATGCGGCGTTGTGGTTGGACGCCGGGGCCACCAATGCGGGAACCATTTTGCTGGACTCGGTGAACGGCGCGTATTCCGCCACGCTGCTGGTGCAGTCGAACCTGCTGCTCATCAATGATCCCACCGGGAGCATCCAGGCGCTCCCCGGCACGGGTGGCAGTCGCACTTTGGCTGGCTCGGTGCGCAGCGCCGGTGCGGTCAGCGCCGGGCCGGGCAGCACGTT
>CAINDV010000085.1 GCA_903847485.1 uncultured Verrucomicrobiota bacterium | reverse complement strand
TCTTCCAACTCTTAGCTTGCGAATATGCTCCGGCGTGGTGCCACAACAGCCGCCCACAATTTGCGCCGGCCAAGTTTGAGCATATTGCAGGTAACTATCCGGGTTTACGGCGTCCGTGTTGATCCAGCCTTGCGCCTCGTCGGCATAGCCAATGTTACCATAGGAAAGGAGCGGAAAATCGGGGCCGCAGATCGCCCGCAACTCGGCCAGTGGCTTAGCCAAAGTGTGAGCCGGGCCGCAGTTCACGCCCAGGGCCTTCACCCCCAGAGGTAACAACATCCCGGCGGCAACTGCCACCGATTCGCCAGAGAGGATCCGGCCTTCGCAGTCGCACACAAAACTGACCCAAGTGGGCCGGCCGGTGATCGTCGCCAGTTTGGCCGCGATGACGGCTTCCCGAATGGAATTCATCGTCTCGATCAACAGCAGTCAACGCCCGCTTCCACGAGATGATGGATGCGCTCGGCGTGCTCGGCGCGGCATTCGTCATCGGGCGGCACCCGGTCGGGGCGATAACAATCTTCCAGTGGGGCCACCGAGCCGGCCACTTGCGCCGGTTGTCCAAATTCAGCGACAGCCTCTTGGGCGGTCGCCACCGCGCGCCTGGTCAATTCGCGCGCGGCGTGCCCTTTGCCAGCCAGCGCGCGGCGATGGGTGCGAAAGGTGTTGGCGGTGAGGATGTCCGCGCCCGCATTCAAATAGTCCAGATGAATCTGGCGCAACACATTCAACCCGGTAGCAGTGGTGAGCGCATTCGCCGACCACATTGGCAAGCCGGTGTCCACCCCGCGCCGGTTCAATTCCGTGCCGGTTGCGCCATCAAGCAAGAGAAGTTCACCATTCACTATTTACCAATTCCCGTTCACCGAAGGATTGTCTTGAAGGCAGTGGTTCTCATGGAACCGGACGTTGGCGCCATTTGGGGCGATGTTATGAGCTTGTAATTGACGACCTTGTTGCCGCGGTAGGGCGCGTTGGGGGCGTTGAATTCCTTCCGCACCGCTTTGATGAAACGGACGAGGTTCTCTTCGTACTTGGCCGCGTGTCCGGGATTGCC
Source organism: uncultured Verrucomicrobiota bacterium (assembly GCA_903847485.1). Lineage (GTDB taxonomy): Bacteria > Verrucomicrobiota > Verrucomicrobiia > Limisphaerales > JAJXZI01 > CAINDV01. The sequence continues at coordinate 992 of CAINDV010000085.1, read as the reverse complement.
GGCGTCTTTCTCGCCCTGCCAGAAGAAGAAGCCCGCGACCTCGTAGCCCTGCGCCCCAGGGTAGTATTTGTCCAACTCTGAAAGCACCTTCTTCGCGTAGGAAATATCGTCATCGTATTGCTTGCCGGCATACCAGTCGATCGGCTTGCCGTTCTTGTCCACCCACGGCGCGGGTTCGGTCTTGAGGCCCTTGGCCGAGTCCGTTGCCCGTGACTCAGGTTTGTCCTTGTAGCCGGCATAGACCATCTTCTTCTCCACGCCCGCCCTGTCCTTGATGACAAACTCGAAGCGCTCGCTGCCCGGCGGCAGCAGATCCCAACTGAGGCTGCGGTTGCCGATGCAGCTCTTGAGGATCATCACCGGCGCATCCAGCGCATCCCCCACCAAGTGCGCGAGGCCAAACTCCGGGCCGATCGTCTTGCATTTGGCCACGGTCATCCATTCGTTGTTGAACTGCTGCATGCCACCGCCACCCCGACCCTGCATGACGCGCACAAAGCGGACCTCCGGCCGCTCCGACCAGTTGCCCGCCTCGTCCACGAGGTAAGGGTATTTCTTCTTTTCCTTCACGGCATTTTCCAGGGAGCCTTCCCCGCCTTTAATCTTGCCCATGCCCACCATGTTGGACTGGCCCAGCAGGAGGAAGACTTTGACCTTCTTGGTCATGTCCGCCGGCTTGCCGTTCGGTTTGAGCACCGGCGCGTCTGCGGCTGGGAGGGCAAGCTGCGCCAGGAGCGCGGTGGTAACCAATATGGTTGGGATTTGTTTTCGTGTTTTCATGTTCGTGTCTGTTGAACGCTTACGGCTTGGTCGTCAACAAAGGCTTCATCGCCTCGGCCAGGCTGTATCCGACCATGCAGTACACCCGGGCGCTTCCCTGATAATGGCAATACCAGTTGCGCACGTGCCGGTCGGATTCCGCTTTGGCTTGCTGATACGCCGCATCTTCCTTCAGGGCTTTCTCGGCGGCTTTCTTGACGAGTTGCTCCATC
>CAINDV010000084.1 GCA_903847485.1 uncultured Verrucomicrobiota bacterium | reverse complement strand
GTAAGTTGCCGGGTGGGTTTATCTACTCTCCCACTGGAGTTCTGCGCCTTTTCACGGCGCACTCAAACAGGCTCTTAGGGACACACCGAAAACCAATGACCGCCATGACCAAGTCCCTGAAATCCACCGCTGCAGGCATGAGCCTGTTGCTTGCCGCACTTCCCACCACCGCCGCTGACTTCTTTTTGAAGAACGGTGACAAGGTCGTGATGATAGGCGACAGCATCACCGAGCAACACCTCTATAGCACTTATGTGGAGGCCTGGGCACTCACCCGCTTCCCCACTTGGAACCTGAAGTTTTTCAATGTGGGCATTGGCGGCGACAACGCGACCTGGGGCAGCGCGCGTTTCAGGCGCGATGTGCTGGGCTGCGCCGCCACCGCCATGACCGTCAATTTCGGGATGAACGATTGCGGCGGGCCGGGCAGCACCTTCGATGAAAACCGCTACAAGGAATTCATGACCTCGATGCAGAAGATCGCCAACCAGGCAAAGGCCGCCAACATCCGTGTCGCATGGTGTACGACCACCCCCGCCGAGGTGATGGATGAAGGCCCGTCGGTCCTGCCTTACATCCTGAATCTTGAAAAGTTTTCGGCGGCGGTGAAGAAGATCGCCGCGACTAACGGCAACGCCTTGTTCATTGACCAGTTCTACCCGTTTGCGGCGGCCATTGACAAGGCCCGCGCCGCCAATCCAAAAAATCGCATCGGTGGCGGCGATGTGGTTCATCCCGGACCACCCGGCCAGACCCTGATGGCCGCCGAGATTCTCAAAGGCATGAGCTTCCCAACGCTGGTGGCCGCGGTCGAAATCAACGCGACAACCCGCAAGGTCGTCCAGAACAAGAACTGTATTATCGAAGGCCTGAAGGTCGCTGCCGACGGGACCATCGAGTTCCAACAGAAGGATAACGCGCTGCCGTTCTTTCCCGAAGGGGATGCCAAAAACATTTTGCAGTGGGTGCCGCTTTTGGAGCGAATGAACGGTTATCACCTGAAGGTGACCGGCCTGAAGACGGGTCAGTATGAAGTCCGGCTTGGCGGTCTGAAGGTTGCCGATCACTCCGCCGCCCAGTTAGGCACCGGGGTCAATCTAGCGGCCGCAGTTCTACCTGCCGGGCCGATAGCCGACCAGGTCAAGGCGGTAATGGCTGCTATCGGCGCCAAGAACAGCTATTTCCATGACCGGATTTTCGCTGGAGTGCTGCGTGCGGGAGGCGTTCCCGAGTTCATGGAAATGACGTCGGAACAAGTCGAAGCCAAGCGCATGGCCGTCTTCACCGAGCGGATGAAGAAGATGCCTGAGTTATTTGAGGTCATCAGGAAGACGCTAGTCATGCAGGCCCATCAAGTCGAGTTGGTGCTTGTTCAGAGCAAGTAGTGGTGGCGAAGAACACAAGAAGAGAGCTAACTGCGATGAAAATATACCCATGTTTGAACGGTTGGGCGGTGATTGTTACAGTCTTGTTGAGCGGCATCCTCCGCACTTCGGCTGCAGTGCCGCAGCCTGAGCATCCGCGGCCGGACCAGCAGCGTGAGAACTGGATGACACTCAACGGCGAGTGGCAGTTCGAGATTGACCAGGCGGCCGATGGCGACGCCCGGGGGCTAGAGCGTTTCCATAAATGATGTAGCGATGTCTTAGTTAAACGATGCTGCCCAGGAAGGGTTTGGCATAACTATGTCGCTGCATGATTTATGGAAACGCTCTAGCATACGGCAAGGATATCAATGCCAAGATCACCGTCCCGTTCTGCCCCGAGAGCAAACTCTCCGGCCTCGGTCTGGGTAATAGCGAGCGCCTGACGAACGTCTGGTACCGCAGCACGTTTGAGGTGCCGTCGGGCATGAATGGCTCACGGCTGCGAATTCATTTCGGCGGCGTGGATTACAAGGCCTGGGTCTATATCAACGGGCCGCTTGCCGGCACCCACATCGGCGGGAGTGCCGCCTTTAATTTCGAAATCACCAAATTCCTCAAAGCCGGTGCCAACGAAGTGGTGGTCAAGGTGCTGGACGACATGTGGTCTGGCCTCTAGCACGGGGCAAACAATCGCCCGATGACAGCGGTGGTTGCATCTTTACCCGCACCACCGGCATCTGGCAGCCGGTGTGGCTGGAAGCCGTAGGCTCGTCCTTTATCGAGAACCTTTCGGTGGTGCCTGATCCGAAGGGCAGTTAGTTAAGTCCTAATTGTCTCTTTGCGAGGCGCTTGCGGCGAGAAGGGTTGGGGAGGTTCTTGAGCACGTGCGCGGCAGTCCGTTGCTGCATCTCCATGCGGATATCCCAGACTTGGGGCTGATGGGCAATCGCCCCTTGCAGCCACTCAAACGGCTCCGCACTTAACGCCACTGTCACCGTTTTGCCCCCGCCGCGGCGCGACCATTGATAGCGTGGGCCGCCCTGGCCGGGTTGGTTCCGTTCCACCAAGCTGCCCCAGCGCCCGCCCCCCGCCAGCCGCTGGCGCAGGCGCTGATAGGCCGCCGGCAGGGTTTCCGACGCTTGGTGCGTGGACATGGAAAAAGAGTAGCAGGCATGTCAATAGGCCAGTATAAAGGCTGTCCTATATGACCCCGAACTTCCCGCTCTGGGCCGATAGCTTCGCCGGGCACCGGCGTCGCCGGCGCACCAGCACGGCCTCTTGGCCCCAGCGCGAAGCGCTCTTTGCCCCCGGGATCGCCCCCTGGCGGCTGGCCCAGCAGGACGAGGGCCCGCACTCCCGCGCTCGCGGCTGGAATCTGCGCCTGGTCTTCTGGACCTTCCTCTGGCAGGTCGCCCAAGCCGGGGCCGCCGGCCGGGAAGCCATCCGCCAGGCCCAGGCCCTGGCGCACCCCCAGGGCCGGGGCCCGCCGCCAGACACCACCAGTCCCTACTGCCAGGCCCGGAGCGCCTTGCTGGTAGAACGATTACAGGCAATCCACGAGTGGCGCGCGCGCACAGCCGACACCGCTGTGGCGGTCAAAGACTTGTGGTGTGGACGCCACGTCTTCATCGTGGCTGGCACCACCCTCACGGCCCCGGACACCCCGGAAAAGCAGCAGACTTTTCCCCAGAAGTCCGTGCAACAGCCGGGCGGCGGCTTTCCTCTCATCCGCCTGGTCGCCTGGCTCAGTTTGGCGACGGGTGGGCTGACCGCTTGGGCTACAGGCCACTGGCAGCAACATGAACCTGGCCTCCTACAGACACTCTGGGAGCACCTGCGGCCGGGCGATGTCTGGCTGGGGGACCGGGGCTTCTGCCACTGGGGGCGGCTGGCACAGTGCCTTCACCATCAGATGGAGGCGGTCTTGCGCGTCAACGGCAGGCGGCGGCGTGACTTCCGCCCGGCCAACGCCTCAGTCGCCAGGAGCGGCTCGTCCGGTGGACCAAACCGTCGTGTCCGGCCCGGACGGTGAGTCCCGAACTATGGGCGTGGCTGCCCGCAGTGTTCACCTTGCGCTTGGGGCGTTGTCAGTGGCAAATCCCCGGCTTTCGCACCCGCCAGGTCATCCTGGTGCCCCCCTTGCTTGATTTAACCCAATCACATCATGATGACTCGCCGTGAAGCCTTGAAAACCACCGCGCTCGCCGCTGCCGCCTGCGCCGCCGCCCAATTGCTCAACGCCCAGACCGCGCCGATGCCGACCGGCCCGTTCAAATTGCCACCACTGCCCTACGCCTTCGACGCGCTCGAACCGCATATCGACGCACGGACCATGGAGATTCACCACGACAAGCACCACGCTGCCTACGTGGCGAACTTGAACAAGGCCGTCGAGGATTATCCTGCCCTCGGCGCGAAATCCATCGAAGATCTCATGCGCAACCTCGACACCGTGCCGGAGCAGATCCGCGCCGCCGTGCGCAACCAGGGAGGCGGACACCTGAACCATTCGCTTTTCTGGCAGATGATGAAGAAGGATGGCGGCGGCGAACCGAAAGGCGAACTCGCGGGGGCCATTGACAAGCGCTTCGGCAGCTTCAGCGCCTTCAAGGAGTCGCTTACCAAGGCCGCCGTCGGCCAGTTCGGCAGCGGTTGGACGTGGCTGACGCTCGAGGGCAAGGCGCTCAAACTGGAGCCGAGTGGCAACCAGGAAACACCGTGGAGCGCGGGCCGGCCGGTGCTGCTGGGGGGATGTCTGGGAGCACGCTTACTACTTCAAATACCAGAACCGCCGCGCCGATTACGTGGCCGCATGGTTCAACGTGATTGACTGGGATTTCGTGAGCGAGCGGTTCGCCAAACTCACCGCCTGAGCGAGTGAATCTTTCTCGGCAGGTGGGACCGCCCGCCGCAACGGCATGGCTACGGCGGAGTCGAAGGCCGGCTTCCCAACCATCTGCGTGCTCCCGAACGGCATCACGGCTGGGGGTGACAAGCAGGCTGGATTTCCCTGGACCTCTTCGGCCATAGTTTGCCCGTGGCAACGGCCAACCAACGCGAACTTCTGACTTCCCTCCTGCGGGAGGTGTCGCGTTCGTTTTACTTGACCTTGCGCGTCCTGCCGGGTGCCATCCGTCCGCAAATAGGCCTGGCCTACCTGCTGGCGCGCACCACCGACACGATCGCGGACACGGAGTTGGTACCCGTCGCGGAACGCCTGGCGGCGTTAGCGCAGTTGCGCAGGAGGATTTTCGAGGCCAGTGCCCAGCACGCCGAGGGCGCAGAGTTGGGGCGGCGATCCGGGCGGCCCACCGGCTTGCCACGAAGCGGGGTGAGCGCTGCGGACGGGGCCGGTGGGCGCTTGGATTTTGGGCGGTTTCTGCACGGCACCGAGGCAGGAGCCACGCGGGCTGCGCGGGCGGAGCGGGTGCTCTTGGAGAGGGTGGAAGAGGCTTTGTCCCTGCTGGCGAATCTGGAGGCGGCGGATCGGCAACGGATTAGTGCGGTGCTGGAAATCATCACCAGCGGCCAAGAGTTGGATTTGCGGCGGTTTGAAGCGCAGCCGCTGGCAGCCGGCACACGGAGTCTGACCGCTTTGCAAACGGAGGTCGAACTGGACGACTACACTTACTGCGTCGCCGGCTGTGTGGGAGAATTCTGGACACGGATGTGCCGGGCGCACCTGTTTCCCGCCGCGCCGCTCGACGACGCCTGGCTGCTCGCCCAGGGTATCCGGTTCGGCAAAGGTCTGCAACTGGTGAACATTCTGCGCGATCTGCCGGCGGATTTGCGGCGCGGGCGGTGTTATTTGCCGGCGGAGCGTTTGGCGGAAGTGGGGTTGCAGCCCGTGGATCTGCTCGAACCCGCAAGCGAGCCACGCTTGCGACCGCTTTATCACGGCTGGCTCGACACGGCCCAGGCGCATCTGGCCGCCGGTTGGGCTTACACCTGCGCTCTGCCGCGCCGACAGTTCCGGGTGCGGTTGGCGTGCGCCTGGCCAGTGCTGATCGGGGTGCAGACGCTCGGCAAGCTGCGGGCGGCGAACCCGCTTGAGGCCACGCAGCGGGTGAAGGTGAACCGGCGCGAGGTGCGGGGCATTCTGTTGCGATCCACGCTGGCCAGCGGCTCGGCGCGGGCCTGGCGCGGGTTGTTCCCCGGCAACACTGGTTGAGCCGGCGACTGGCCCGGAGGGCGAAAGCGAGCGGGCGCACCCAGTTTCGACGCGGGCGCGGGCGAGGGGCGCACGGGGGCGCGTCGCCGCTAGGACTCGCGCGCAGAAAACTAAACTCCTGCGTTTGTGAGGGTAGCACGCACCACACGATTCAGGCTCCTATTAGCTTCGTGCGATAGTGTCCGTTGAACATGGTGTTACTGAATGCACTGAGCGCGGGCTGGCCGGCTTCTGACTTTCTGCGATCCCTTCATGTTTTGTTATGTTGGCCCTCACAGAATCGCGCTCGTCAATAAAAACGTCCTGGGCCGCAAGTTAGCCGGTCTGGCCCGGCACCAGGACAACTGGATTGAAATATGAACGAGCAATAGATGAACGAGCAATTCTGGTTCTCCGCTGTTCTGAGTGGAATGGGACGGGTAAACTGGGCGGATCATGACGCCCGAAAAACTGTTTCACGATTTGCTGGGACTGGGATTGAGTTGGGAAGTGACGGAGAGTTGCTTTGAGCACGAGCGCGGCACCGTAGTGCTCCAACTGCGCGCGACCTCCGCTCTGTGGCCTGGCCTGCACTGTCCCAAGTGCCGCGGCCACGCTTTCTGCTACGACCATCCCAAAGAACTGCTCTGGCGGCATCTCACCGTCTTCGAGCACCGCTGCGAACTCCCTTGCCGCCGGCCGCGCGCCCGGGGCCGCGGCTGCGCCCACACCTGGCTGGTGCGTCCCCCTTGGGAGGGACTCGCCCCCCATTTCACCAAGGGCTTTGTAGATGCGGGCGCAAACAGGCAGGAATCAGGTAATTGCGCTTGTATAACTCGCTCATAATCAATGTGTGTAAGTTCCTCAAAATCACTTTTTGCGCTCGTATCTTTGAAGCCTTCGCCCTGCTGCTCATGCGCGAGATGCCCATGACCAAGGTGGCCGCGGTCACCGGCGAGACCGCCCCCCCGGCTGTGGCGGATGCTCTTCCGCCAGGTGGCCGCGGCCTATGCCGAGGCGGATTTCAGCAACGTCTGCGGCGGCGGAGCCGACGAACTGAATAGCCGCACAGGCCACACCTATCTGACCGGGTTCGCGGACCTGCTGGCCCAGCGCGTGCTTCTGGCCACCGAAGGCCAAGCCAAGGAGACGTGGACGCGCTTCCTCGCGGCACTGGAAGAGCACCAGGGCCACCGGCACGCCATCACCCAGGCCAGCGTGGACATGAGTCCGGCCTCCGCTGCCGGCAGCAAGGAAAACTGTCGCAACGCGGCGATCGTCAACGACAAGTATCAGGTGGGGGCGCAGGTCAACGCTGCCGTGGACCAGGTGCGCAAAGCCGCGGCGCGCCGCGGCGACGACACCCGCGCCGAACTGCTCAAGTTCACACGCGGGAGCTGGCGCAAGCACCCGGAGCACCTGACCGAGAAGGAACGGACGCGCCTGGCGGAGCTGGACACCGCAGCGCTCTGCACGGCCAAGGCAGATCAACTGCGGCGGCTCTTCCAAGGCCTCTATCGGGAGCCGACGGCGGGGGCGGCCCGATCGCGCCTCCAGGCGTGGTGCCGGCTGACGCGGCTGGTGGCGCGCCAGTATTCCGCGCCACTGCTGGCGCCGATGGTGAAGGCGGCGGGGACGGTGAAACGCCATCTGGAGAGTATTCTAGCGCACTGGAAATGGGGCGTAACCAACGTGTTTATGGAGGGACTCAACTCCCTGTTCCAGGCGACCAAGCGCAAGGCCCGCGGTTACCGTCGCCGGAGCACCTGATCACGATGCTCTATTTCATTGCGGGCAAGCTCCGCCTGCCGCAGTTCTGAATTCCACTCAGAACAGCGGAGAACCCGACTTTTGGAGCCTGGCCCAGGCCGCGCCGGATGGCTGCTTGGCGCAGCACCGGATCGAAATCCTCCAGCGCCCCCAGGTTGGAGACATAGGTGGCCGATTCGCAGTCCCGCACCGGGGAGCCCTTTTCATCGGTCTTATGTTGGGGGAAGATGCACCCCAGGTAGGCCGAGCGGGTTTTGGCGCGGCCGTCGGGTTGCTGGCCCGGCCGCTCGGCCAACGCTTCCTTGCGCCGGGGCACGCCGGTCGCATCCGCGCTGACATGGAGGATGGGCACAGGCCTGGCAGCGGACAGCGGCGCTAACGCCGCTCGCTCGTGCGCCTGAGAGGGCGGGAGAATAGGGCGGTGGAAGTCCGCTTCTGTGCGGTGAAGAATCGTGCGGTATCGGACCGTAACTGCGTCGTGGCAACACGGGGTGGAGAGCAACGGAACGAGAACGACCAGTCCGTAACACAGATCGCCCGTGTGGGCGGTCGC
>CAINDV010000083.1 GCA_903847485.1 uncultured Verrucomicrobiota bacterium | reverse complement strand
GTGTTCCACTTGCCTCAGAGGTTTCAGACTTCAGACTTCGGATTTCATTCGTCATTCGTCATTCGTCATTTCCCCCTCCTCCTATGAACTCTCGACAAATCTCCGCCTGTGTCGGTGCCGGCGTGCTCATGCTAGGCCTGCTGGTGCTCGTGGCGCGACGAAGTGCGCCAACTCGCGATCCGAACGATACGATGGTTGTTGATACCCAGACGGCTAGGATGATGGGCGGCCATCATGGCGGCGGCGCCGCCGGCCTGACCGAGGTGAATTCCCTTTCCAAGCAGGCCGGGCGGGAGGCTACGAACCTCTTCAAGCTGCCGCTGCGGATGCCCGGCTCCGACACCAACGCGCAGTTATTCCAGGGCAACCGCGCCGAAGAAGGTGAGGTACAGCGGCTCGGCGATGGATTTCTGCCCGGCCCGCCGCCGGAGAGGTAGGCCGGTCCCCAACCACGGACGGGGCGGCTGCGGCTTCAGCGGCTCGAACTCATCCTTGTTGAATACTTCTATTGAGCGATCCTCCGACACCGGGTGCCGGAAACGTGAAGTCCGGAGTCCGAAGTCCCATGAATCCCATCTACTCAACAGCCGGTAAGGATCCTGCTGAACCGTGCCTGACACGGCTTCCAGACCTCACACTTAGGACTTCGGACTTAACCAATAACTAATCACCATCCCATGCCCCACCACCACCTGACCTTGGGCCGTCGAAGTTTCCTCAAAGGCGTCGGCACCGCGACCACCAGCCTGGCGCTGCCCGGCGCGCAAGCAAGATCCGCTCAGCCGAAAGGATCCAATTGACACCAACGATGAACATCGATGAACACCGATGGTGGAAGCGCCGGGGTGACTATCGGAGTTCGCCTGGGGGCTTACGGTTCAGTGAGTCCGATCAGCCCGTCGTTTCCCTTGGTTCGCGTGGGTTCTATCAGTGTCCAGCAGTGTTCATCGGTGGTTCCTATGGCACAGTTACGACTAAGCCGGGGCGCAACACACGAATCGGTCAGCGGCTGTCGGCGCTCGGCAGTTTGCTTCTGGGACTGCTCCTGTCCTCCTGCGCTGTGGTGCCGCCAGCGCCGGCCCCACGGCCCCCGCCCGTTGTTTACCAGCACATCGTTCGCCGGGATCCGCCGGTTTCCATTCATGTGGTGAAGATTGACCTGAGCGACCCCCGCGTCTCGGTTCACGTCGCGCGTGGCGGCGCCGATCCGGACGGTGACGGTCCGTGGCTGACCACGCTTTTGCCGGCCAGTGAGATCGCCGAGCGCGAACATTACGACATCGCCATCAACGGCGATTTCTTCACCGCGCAAGACACCAAGGATCCGACGGGAAAGAACACCGGCTACGTAAAGGGCAAAGCCGCGGCCCCCGTCGGCACGGCGATGACTGACGGCCAGCTCTGGCACCGGGCCGAAACGACCCGGCCCTACCTGGAGATTACGTCCTCCAACCAAGCCCGGCTCGCGGAAGGTGAGCTGTCCGATCCGATTGCCCCCGCCGCCCGCCAGATCGTCGGTGGCGGGCAGGTCATTGTGCGAGACGGGCAGGCCGTGGCTTACACCGGCACGTTCGCCACGGTCCGGCATCCGCGCACCGGCGCGGGCCTCGATCAAGCGGGCACCCGGCTCACGTTATTCGTCGTGGATGGGCGGCAGCCGAAACTCTCCGTCGGGATGACGTTAGCCGAGCTGGCGGAGGCGATGATTCGTCTTGGTTGCGACAGCGCCATCAACCTCGACGGTGGCGGCTCCACGACACTGGTCTACCGCCATCCACGGACCCAGAAACTCGAGGTGGTCAATTCGCCGTCGGACGGGCAGGAGCGGGCGGTGGCCGATGTTTTGGGCGTGACGGTCCAAGCCCCGTTGCCGGAAGCGAAATAGGTGGCGGTGAATCCGCTCCCATGTCGGGAACGCCGGTCTGCCTGCGCTTGGGCCGCAATCAACCGAGTTGCAGTCGGGTCGTTCAACGCCAACAACCCGCCCCCGACGAACGGTTTCCAGTTGCACCACGGACGCGACGGATGCCGCTTTAGCTGAACCCGAACTCCGAAATAGACAGGCGGCGAGGAGTAGTGGGACAGGCAGGATGCCTGTTTCAC
>CAINDV010000082.1 GCA_903847485.1 uncultured Verrucomicrobiota bacterium | reverse complement strand
AGCGTGGTCAAGCTCAAGCTGGGGGCCCCCGCCGCCGCGAAGACCATTATCTATCTCACGGACAGAAGGTGGGATTCCAAGACCCTCCTCTGCGGGAAGAATGGCATCGCCGCTCTTACGTTCTGCGAGGTGCCGATCGAGCCCACGGGGCCGAACCCTTGATGGTCACGATAACCTGGAACTTAACAACCACTACATAACAAGCCTATCATGAAACTGCCGAACCTGATTGTTGTCACTTTGTTCTCCGTACAACTGCTGCCGTCCGTCTGGTCCGCCGAGTGGAGGCCGGCCGAGGGGCCGCTGAAAACGCGCTGGGCGAAGGACGTGTCACCCCAAAATGCCCTGCCGGAGTATCCGCGGCCACAGATGGTGCGTAAGGATTGGGAGAACCTCAATGGCTTGTGGGACATCAAGCTCGGCGACGGCACGGAAACCCGGATTCTGGTGCCTTTCCCCGTCGAGTCGGCACTGTCGGGCGTGATGAAGCACTCGGATCGCCTGACTTATCGACGCAGCTTTGAAATCCCCAAGGGTTGGAGTGGGCAACAGGTGTTGTTACATTTCGGGGCGGTGGATTGGGAAGCCAAGGTAACTCTCAACGGCAAGGAACTCGGCGTTCACCGCGGCGGTTACGACGCCTTCAGTTTCGACATCACCGCCGCACTGAAGAAGGAAGGCGCTCAGGAAATCACGGTCGAGGTGTTTGACCCGACCGACCTGGGCGGCCAAGCGCGCGGCAAACAGAAACTGAAGCCGGGCAGCATCATGTACACGCCGACCACCGGCATCTGGCAGACAGTGTGGCTGGAACCGGTGCCCGAAGCTCGAATTGAATCGCTCAAGATCACTCCCGATGTGGATGCAGGCAAAGTGCGTGTAAGAATCAACGCGCGCCTTGGCCTCCAGAGGGAAGCTGTCAGAGTTGTCGCCGTGGCGTTGGAAGCCGGCAAGGAAGTAGCACGCGTGAGAGGCGAACCTGGCGAAGAACTGACACTGCCGATCCCCAATCCCCACTTGTGGTCGCCAGACGACCCGTTCCTGTATGATTTGAGAATTGAGATGGGGCTGGACTCAGTCACCAGCTACTTCGGCATGCGCAAGATCGCGCTGGGCAAGGACGAAAAAGGCGTCACCCGCATGATGCTCAATGGCAAATCCGTCTTCCAAGTCGGCCCGCTCGACCAGGGATTCTGGCCCGACGGCATCTACACCGCGCCCACCGACGAGGCCTTGCGATGGGACGTGGCGGAAGCGAAGCGGCTCGGCTTCAACACTACCCGCAAGCATGTCAAGGTCGAACCGGATCGCTGGTATTATTGGTGTGACAAGCTTGGCCTGTTAGTCTGGCAGGACATGCCCTGCGGCAACTCCTACACTGACAAGCCGCAGCCGATCGATAAGCCGCAATTCAGAACCGAACTGGTGAGCATGGTGACCAATCATTGGAACCATCCCTCCATCATCATGTGGGTGCTTTTTAATGAGTCCCAGGGGCAGCACGATACAGAGGCGCTGGTGACGGAAGTTAAAGCCCTTGATCCATCGCGACTGATCAACAATGCCAGCGGCAATGATGACAAGGACTGCGGTGACGTGATCGACAAGCACAGTTATCCCGGCCCCGACTCACCCAAGCCGGAAGAAAAGCGTGCGGCGGTGCTGGGCGAATTTGGAGGTCTAGGCTTGCCGGTGGATGGCCACACCTGGAGCAAGAAGACCTGGGGTTATGAGGGCACCAAGAACATCGAGGACCTGACGCTCGGTTACGAAAAACTGCTCGCCAAAGCCTGGGCGATGAAGGACAAGGCCGGGCTGTCTGCGGTCATCTACACCCAACTCACCGACGTGGAAACCGAATGCAACGGCCTGTTAACCTATGACCGCGAGGTCAACAAGGTGATCGCGGAGCGTGCCGCGGCGGCGAATTCCGGCAAGCAAACGAAGAGTGTCCCATCCAATTGAAGGAAGCGATGAACAATACAATATCGAGAATAGTTTTGATGTGCTTGTTACTGGCTGCCGGGGCGGTGATCGGTCAGGCAGAGCCCCCAAAAGATCCGCAGGATGATGCTCTGGGCAGTTACAATATCGTGTGGGACAGCCCGAGCCAGGATGCGCACGGCTCGATGCCGCTGAGCAACGGGGATGTCGGTATCAACGCGTAGGTGGAGCCATCCGGCGAGCTGGTGTTTTACGTCAGCAAGACCGACGCCTGGGACGAGAACGCGCGGCTGTGCAAGATCGGCCGGGTGCGGGTGAGGTTTGATCCACCGCTGGCCACGAAGGACGGCTTCCGTCAGGAATTGAAGCTCCGCGATGGCGTCATTCAGATCGACTCCAAAATTCAAAATCAGGCTGCCAAAGTGTCCTTATGGGTGGATGCCGACCAACCGATGGTGCGCATCGAGGCGGAGGCAGCGGTGCCGGTGAGTTGTCGGGCGGAAGTGGAATTGTGGCGCTTGCGCGAGCGGCCGTTGGAGCCTCAGGAGGATTACGGCTACGGGGATGGCAAGAGCCCTCAAGCGCAATCCTACAAACTGACAGTGTTAGCGGATGTGGTTGCTGCCTCCGCCGCACCGCAGGTGGTCTGGTATCACCGCAACACGCGCTCGCTCTATCCGGTGTGCCTGGAGGTGCAGCATCTCGAGTCCTTGAAAGGCAAATTCACCGATCCACTGCTCAATCTAACATTCGGCGCGAGCCTGCGCGGTGTGGACATGGCCAAGGACGGGGAGAAAGCCATCAAATCCTCCAAGCCGGCCAAGCGCCAGCAACTCGCGGTCTCTGTGCTGGCGGAGCGCGCGGCGACGCCCGAGGCCTGGCTCAAGGACCTGGAAAAGGTCGAGAAGACCGCGTTGCGACCGGGTTTCGAACAGGCGCGGCTAACAACCTCGGCGTGGTGGCAGGCGTTCTGGAACAGGAGCTGGGTGTTTTTGGAAGAGAATGCCGATGCGGCGAAAGCCGGTGGTGCCCCTTCGCTGGTGACGCAGGGTTATGTGTTGCAGCGCTTCATGAATGCGGGTTCCGGCCGCGGCGGCTCGCCCATCAAATTCAATGGTTCGATCTTCTGTGTGGAAAAAGTTCCGGGTGCCTCGCCCACGACCGCCGACGGCGATCCCGACTGGCGTAACTGGGGCGGCAGTTATTGGTTTCAGAACACCCGCCTGTTCTACTGGCCGATGCTCGCCAGCGGCGATTTCGACATGTTGGACCCGTGGTTCCGCATGTATCGCGACGCACTGCCCCTCAGCAAGGCGCGCATGCAGGCGATCTACAAATTCACCGATGCCGCGTCCTTCCAGGAAACCATGAACTTCTGGGGTATGCCTAACAACCGGGACTACGGCTGTACCCACCCCGGACCCGAACCGGGCAATGTCTGCATTCACCGCTACTGGAGCGGCGGCATGGAACTCACCGCCTTCATGCTCGACCTCTACGATTTCAAACAGGACCCGAAGTTCGTCAAGGACACGCTCGTTCCGCTGGCCGATCCCATCATCGCCTTCTATGACCAATACTGGCCCAAGCGCGACCCTAACGGAAAAATCATCTTTGATCCCGCCCAGTCACTGGAGGCCATGCCGTGGACGATCAATCCGATGCCGGAGGTCGCCGGCTTGCGCTTCATCCTGCCGCGCCTGTTAGCCCTGCCGCAGACCCTCACCACCGAATCCCAGCGCACCCGTTGGGCACGGATGCTCAAGGAGATGCCACCGCTGCCGGTGGCCGAGGTCAAGGGCGTGAAACTCCTGCGCTCCTCGGCCCAATCGGGAGTCGAGGCGTCGGAAAATCCCGAATTGTATGCCGTGTTTCCCTATCGGCTCTTCGGGGTGGGCAAGCCGGACCTCGATCTGGCCCGCACGACCTATGCCAAGCGCTTCACCCGTAATAACTTCGGTTGGTGCCAGGACAGCATCCAGGCCGCATGCCTCGGCCTCGGCGATGAGGCCGCCAAACAGGTTGCGGAGCGCGCCAAGCGCATCAACGGCGGATACCGCTTCCCGGCGATGTGGACCGGCTTCGACTCGATCCCCGATCAGGACCATGGCGTCAATATCCTGACCACCCTGCAAACCATGCTGCTCCAAGCCGACGGCAATAAGTTATATGTCCTGCCGGCCTGGCCCAGGAACTGGAACGTCTCATTCAAGTTGCACGGTCCGTCTAACACAACGGTCGAAGGGGTCTTCAAGGCGGGCAAGTTGGAGCAACTCAAAGTCACGCCCGCCGCGCGGTGGGGAAATGATCCAAGTATATGAAAAAACATATGATTCAATCAGATAGAGCATGGAAGTTGCTGATTTCTCTCGGCGTTCTGGCGGGTTCGCTGCACGCCGCCTCCCCGCTGCCGCCAAAACCGAACATCCTGCTCATGGTGGGCGACGACATCGGCTGGGGCGACATCGGGTGCTATGGTTCCACGTAAATCAAGACGCCTCACATCGACCGGATGGCAAAGGAAGGCATGCGCTTCACCAGCGGCTATGCCACTGCGGCCCTGTGCAGCCCCTCGCGGGCGGCGCTCTTGACCGGTAGGTACCAGCAGCGCAACGGCCTGGAAAACAACCGGTTGGCCGAAACGAAAAACATGGGCCTCGATCTGAGTCTCAAAACCCTGGCCGACGTGCTGGGCGGCGCAGGGTATGCCACCGGCCTGGTGGGCAAATGGCATCAAGGCGTGGGCGAAAACAAGGAATACACGCCGCTGCGGCGAGGGTTCCAGGAGTTCTTCGGATTCTACGGTTATGAAACAAGTTATACACCCGCCACCCTGATCCGGGGTGAGGAAACTGTTAGGGAAACGCGGCGCAGCACCGTGGCCTTTGCCGAGGAAGCCTGCGCCTTCATGGACCGGCACGGCGACCAACCCTTCTTTCTGGAAGTCGCCTTCAGTGCCGCCCATACCCCGTTGGAAGGTGCACGCAAGGATATTGTCGCCGCCAAATTCGCGGAGATCACCGATCTCAATTTCACCGACTCGCCCGTCAATGATGCCAAGCGCCGCAACTTCTGCGCGCTGGTCACCGAACTCGACGAGGAGATCGGCCGCATCATGGCCAAGCTCAACGCCAAAGGATTGGATGAAAAGACGCTGGTCATCTATATGTCTGACAATGGCAGATGGATCGGATTGGGCGGTAACAACGGACCGTTGCGCGGTGGCAAATGGGGCATCTACGAGGGTGGCCAACGGGTACCCTTCATCTGGCGCTGGCCCGGCGTGCTGCCTGCCGGCAAGGAATACGCCGCGCCGGTCAGCACGCTGGATTTCATGCCGACCTTTGCGGCCATGGCCGGCACCTCGCCGCCGCAGGAGATCGACGGACTGAATCTGCTGCCGTTCCTCCGCGGCGAAAAACACGGCGCTCCGCATGGCGACCTGTTCTGGAAACTCAACGACCAATACGCCATCGTCCGCGAGTCATGGAAAGCGGTGCGTTTCAAGGGCAAACCCAACATGCCGGAGTTATATGAACTAAGCCAGGATCCCGGAGAACAGAAAAACCTCGCCGGCGACAAACCCGAGATGCTCGAACAACTCAACATGGCCTGGAACGCATGGAATGCCACCTTGCCCCCGGCGTTTGTGCCGCCCAAACCCAGTCCGGCAAAACCGGATCAAGCGCGGTCCAACAATAAGAAATGACTGTATGACAAGGAAACTGATGATCGGTATCGCCATGGTTCCGGCCATGCTGGCGATGGCTGTCGCCCAATATCCGGACTGGCAGCATGCCGGATCGCTCTACATCCTGACCACGCCGGATGGCGCGAACCTGCCGGCCACGGTCACGGCAGAAGGTTTCCCGCTGCTCGTGCGGCTTGACAAGGAATGGTTCGGTTTCAGCCAGGCGAAACCCAATGGCGAGGATCTGCGCTTCGCCACCCGCGCGGGCAAGCCGCTGGCCTATCAGATTGAAGCGTGGGACGCGGCGGCCGGAACGGCCGCGATCTGGGTGCGCATCCCCAGGATCCAGGGCAACGCACGGCAGGAAATCAGGATGTTTTGGGGCAAGGCCGATGCCGACAGTGAGTCAGACGGCAAAGCGGTCTTTAACGCGTCTAACGGATATTTGACGGTGCTTCACATGGCCGACCCTGTCGCGGACGCGACCGGGAAACTCACCGCCACCGACACCGGAACGACCGCCACACCCGGGATGATCGGGGCCGCACGTCATTTTCCTGGTGGCAAAGGCGTCAATGGAGGTGAGAAAATCGATGGATTCCCCACGGGTTCGGAGCCTCACTCTTCGGAAGCGTGGATCAGGTCCGACACCGTGAACGGCAATTTCCTCTGCTGGGGCAATGAAAAGAGGCAGGGCAAAATCACGATGAAAATCGGCGCGCCTCCGCGCATGAATGTGGAATGTTATTTTTCCGGCGCGGACATCCGGACCGAAGAGGGGAAGTTGCCGATGGGCCGGTGGCTTCATGTGATGCATACCTATCAGGAAGGCGATTCCCGTGTCTATGTGAATGGGCAACTCATCGGTCGTTCCACCTCGAAAGGCGCGCCGCTGAACCTCCAAAGTCCGGCCAGGCTCTACCTCGGCGGCTGGTACAACAACTACAAGTATATCGGTGACATGGATGAAGTGCGCGTCTCGAACGTCACACGCTCCGCCGATTGGGTGAAACTGCAGTACGAAAATCAGAAACCCCTCCAAACGCTCGTCGGAACGCTGGTGAAGGAAGGCGACGGATTTTCCATTTCCGCCAACCCCAGGGAAGAGTGGTGCATGGAGGAATCGACGAAGTACCCCATCACCGCGAAGGCGGACGGAGCGGTTAAGGTCTATTGGAACCTGATTGAAAAAGGGGTCAGCACGACCGTCGCCACCGACACGCTCGCATTGGACTTCTTCACGGGTCGTTACAATGTCACACGGAACGCCGTCCTCCAGTTCAAAGCGGTCTATCCGAATGAGGCGAGGACCATTGATCTGCCGGTGAAACTCGTCAACGGCGTGCAGGACCCGGAATTCCATCTGCACGGCAGCAACGGTTGGGACGGCAGGTCGCCATTTGAGACGGTGGCGATGTTTGAAAACAAGGAAGCCCTCGCCAGGCAACTCAACGAAAAGCGGTCCGAGCCGCTGCATGTCTCATGGAAGGTCACTGGCATCGCGACCACCTATGAAACACAGGGCGAAAAAATCATCCTCAACCGCGCCCAAGGCTCCGGCAGACTCACCATCACCGCGACCATTGACAACGGCGGCTCGAATATGGTTCAGCTAAAGACCATTGTCGTCAATGAGCCCGGCCAGGACGTTTGGGTGCGGCGCACCCCCGGCAACGATGAAAAACCCGAGGAAAACCAGTTTTTCGCGCGTGATGACAAGAACGAAGGCACGCTCCACTACAACGGCGCGTTGACTCAAATTAAATGACACCGAGCGGATAGGGCTGGGAGGAGGAAAAAGGCATCGTTGACTCATGGAAAAAAGACACCGGGCAAACTGGTGTACATGAACATGAGT
>CAINDV010000081.1 GCA_903847485.1 uncultured Verrucomicrobiota bacterium | reverse complement strand
TTTTCAATCAGGTTCCAATAGACTTTGAGCGCTCCGTCCGCCTTCGCGGTGATGGTGTACTTCGTCGATTCCTCCATGCTCCACTCTTCCCTGGGGTTGGCGGAAATGGAAAATTCGTCGCCTTCCTTCACCAGCGTTCCGACGAGCGTTTGGAGCGGCTTCTGGTTTTCGTACTGAAGTTTAACCAAATCGGCGGAGCGTGTGACGTTCGAGACGCGCACTTCATCGATGTCACCGATGTACTTGTAGTTGTTATACCAACCGCCGAGGTAGAGCCGGGCCGGACATTGGAGGTTCAACGGTGCACCTTTGGATGTTGAACGGCCGATGAGTTGTCCGTTCACATAGACACGGGAATCGCCCTCCTGATAGGTGTGCATCACATGAAGCCACCGGCCCATCGGCAACCTCCCCTCTTCGGTCTTGATGTCCGCACCGGAGAAATAACATTCCACATTCAGGCGCGGGGGAGCACCGATTTTCAAGATGACCTTGCCCTGCCGCTTTTCATTGCCCCAGCAGAGGAAATTCCCGTTCACGGTGTCGGATTTGATCCACGCCTCCGATGAGTGGGGCGCCGAACCCGTGGGAAACCCGTCGTTTTTTTCACCCCCATTGACCCCTTTGCCACCAGGGAAATGGCGGGCCGCCCCGATCATCCCGGGCGCATCGGTCGTTCCGGTGTCGGTGGCGGTGAGTTTTCCGGTCGCGTCCTCAACCGGGTCGCCCATGTGAAAAACCGCCAGGTATCCGTTAGAAGCGTTGAAGACCGCCTTGCCATCCGACTCACCGCTGGCATCGGCCTTGCCACAAAACATCTTGATTTCCTGCCGTGCGTTGCCCTTGATCGTGGGTATGCGCACCCAAATGGAGGCCGTTCCGGCCACCGCGTCCCACGCCTCAATCTGATAGGACAGCGGTGCACCCGCGCTGGTGGCGAAGCGCACATCCGCGCCGTCGGGCTTGGCCTGGCGGAAATCGAACCATGCCTTATCAAGCCGCACGAGCAGCGGGAAATTCTCTACCGTGGCCGTGGCCGGCAGGTTCGCGCCATCCGGCGTGGTCAGGATATTGAGCGATCCGGCATGCTGCCAGCCTTGGTATTGCGCCGGCACCGTGGCCAGCATTGCCAGGTAGATGCTTGTGCCGAGAATCAGATTCTTTTTCATGTTGTCATTTCTTTCGTACTAGTCGTCGACTCAGCGTGGAAAATCATGATGGGGTGAAATCACGGAGCAGCGAAAGCAAGGTCACGCCGGGGTTGTCGTGGCTTGGTGGTGATGTGCAGGGGGACATTGTATGCGTCAAGGGAGTGTGGCTTGGAAGAGATAGGTTCCCGAGCCGACCGCATAGACGGCGGCACGGTTTTCCATGCGCAGGAACTTCACGCCCGCGGCTGCGGCGGCTGGATTGTTAGATTCGGTGACTCCGGCGGCGTCCTTGGCCGGGACATGGACGGTTGCGGTGGTGTTGATGGGGATCGTGACGTCCATGGTCAGTTTGCCACCATCGCGCTTCCAGTTGCTCACGATGCGGCCGTGGATCGA
>CAINDV010000080.1 GCA_903847485.1 uncultured Verrucomicrobiota bacterium | reverse complement strand
CGGAGAGGCCCATATTACCGGAGAAGCCGGGTAACGCCGGTGGAGGGAAGGGGCCTTGGTTCAAGAGCAAGGCCAGAAGAAGCAAAGGCCAGGAGATTGGCGTGAGCCTAATAACTCCGGAAAGTGTCTGGCAGCTTCAGGAGGCATTGCCGGCTAAAGCGAAGAGCGAACCGGCCTGCCGGTTTCGCCTGGCCCCAACGACCGCCAACCGCTCGTGGGCGAACGCCTGAATCCTCTTGAACGGAAGCCGGATGCCCGAAATGGGCACGTCCGGTTTGATGAGCGGGGAGTGGCAACGGAGCGAATGGCGGGATATTCAGACACCGGCCACCGAAAGGGCCGGACACAGTTACGGCCCGCCTTCACGCCACCGCGCCACTCCTCGACTCCACAAATGCCGACCGTGGTAGGGCGAGGCTCCTGCCAAGCCTTTCGGCAAGATCGAATTGCCGCTGTCGTTGAGGCTCGGCAGGAGCCTCGCTCTACCGCGGCAGGCGTTTTCATACACGCTCTTAGTCCAGCGGGTGAGGACCACGGTTGGCCTGGCACGCCGCAACCTAGCCTTAGCGGCTGGTGAACCCGCGCACAAAGCCGATGCACTGCGCGATCTTGGGCACGTTGTTATCCCAGTCGAACTCGTACTCGATGGCGATGTTCCCGACAAAGCCCCCCCGCTTGAGTTCCTTCAGCAGTGCGGGAATGTCGGCCACGCCAGTGCCGTAGGGCACGTCGTGGGCGTTGCCGCCTTTTTCGTTCAAGTCCTTGAGATGGGCACTGACGATGCGGCCTTCCAGAATCTTGCAGCACTCCACCGGATTCAGCCCGGACCGCAACCAGTGTCCGGTGTCAGCCGCAGCACCTATGCGGGGGTCGAGATCCTTGACCACACTCAACACATAACTCGGATCCCAGACCTTGTAGTCAGGATCGTTCGCCCGCTGGGGGTGGTTGTGGATGCCCACCCTGATGTCGAATTCCTTCACCAGTTTGTTGATCGCGGGCAGGGCGTCCACACTTTCGGTCGTGAGGGCGTAGAGGCCCATCTTCTTAGCGAACTCAAAGAGCTTGCGCGCCTGGGCCTCATCCGCCGGAATGTCGGTCACGCCGTAGTTGACTGCTTTCACCCCGCGCTGGGTCAACCGGGCCTGCACCTGCGCGATAACTTTGTCCGAGGCGTTGAGGTCGAATTTCACCTCCGGTTGCTCCTTGCTGAGCTTCTGGCCGGGGAAGAACTCGATGACTTTGCCGCCGGCGTCGGCGGTTTTATCAATGGCCTCCAGCATGGAAAACTGGTTGAAGCTCCACGCCTGACAGCCGATGGCGAAGCCACCCATCTGGCAGGCTTGGGGGATAGGTTCGGCCACGGCAACGGTGGGAGGCGCGAGCAGCGCACCGGTTCCAAGGGCAAGACAAACAGTAGTGGTCAGTTTCATAGTAAGGTGTTGATAAATATGTCAGTTCGAAAGGGAAGCAGATTCTGGCCATCCAGCGCAAGCATTAACTCGATCTTTGTCGTGTAGCACTCACGGCATTTTCATATGCATCGGGAGTGGGCCCTAACCACAGGGCTCGCACTTTTTGCTAGACCCATCCTGCGTTTTCGTGTGAAATGGGCTGGGATGAAAACATTATCTATTGTCTGCCCAGCCTTTACTGCCGACCCGCCCCCGGTCGTGCTCGCCGAACTGGCCGCGCGCTCACTCCAACCCGACGAGCACGCTCGCGCCCGCCAACTCCTCGATCAGGAGCATTACCTTGGCGACGGTCAACCTGTCGG
>CAINDV010000079.1 GCA_903847485.1 uncultured Verrucomicrobiota bacterium | reverse complement strand
GGCCGCACTGCCCTCATTGGTTGCGGCGATCGCCAGGGTGTTCTCGCGCGAGGTGAGGTATTCCTTGATATTCAGCTTCGGGGGTTGCGACCAATTCGTGCCCTGACCGGCCTGGACCCCATTCACAAACAGCGTGAAGCCATTGTCGCAGGTTCCATTAAAGTTCGCTGCCGCAATCTGTTTCCCGGCGGGCACGCTGAACTTCCGGCGAAAGTAGCGTGTCCCCGCCGGCGCAACCAAGTTCGGGTTGCCCTCGGAATACCAGATCCACTGGTAACCTTCCGAGTTGTAGCCGGGCGCTCGTTTCTCTTCGCCGATCCACTTGGCCGCCTCCCACTCCTTGGGATTGAACAACCCCATCGTCCAGAGTGCCGGTTCGCTCCAGCGTGAAGGCTTCCGGTCCATGCCCCAAACGCGCAGTTTCCAGAAGCATTGCTGGCCTGACGTGAGGGGTGTTCCACAGTAAGCCACCAACACCGATTGATCGGACAGCACTTTGCCGGTGTCCCACAAGTCGCCCTTGTTTTGCTTCAACCGCGATTCGCTCGAAGCCACCAGCACCTGATACGCCGTCTGCTTCTGCCCGCGTTGATCCGAAGTGATGATCCAACTAAGACGCGGATTGGTCACCTCGATGCCCAACGGAGTCTGCAAATACTCACAACGCAGTTGCGCCGCTGCCAACCTGTCCGAGGCTTCTGTCGAAGTAGCGCTGATTGCCAGCAGGGCCATCAGTCCGAGCAGGCGCAGCGGGTTGAGTATTTGTCTGAGTTTTAGGATGGTCATGTTTCGTTGGGAGAGGTTCATTTCAATAAGCAGGCACGAGCCAGGCCGAGTATTGCGCTAGGGCTGGAACACGCATCACCGCTTCCGGGTGAGCCGCGCTTCCATGCCGGGATCCGGCTTGTCCCAACGCAAAGGTTGAATCAGAATGCCGTCCAAGTCGTGCGCTGCGGGCGTTGCGCTGGGCACCGTTGAAACCATCGAGCAGGCCATGTAATCCCTTCCTTGATCGCAAACAGTTTCTGGCGCATGCCCCGGGGTTTCCTCGATGGAGTTCGCAACCGCATCGCCAAAGTTGAACGGATCTTCGGAGATGAAAAGATGGGTGTGACTGTAATCAATGCCACTGGTCCACAAATAATAATATCCATTGCGATAGATGACCTGCGGCGATTCGGCATAACCGTGGGGGGAACCCGTGGCGTCTCTGAGAACCGTCACCGGATCAGACCAGTGCAACAGATCGTTCGAAGTGCGCGCTTTCAGTGCATCCGCACAATAATACATAAGATATTTTCCGAGGCGGGCATCCCAAAAGACGCAGAAGTCGCGGTTGACAATATCGCGAAAAACGAGGTTTTGTTCCGGCAGATCATTTCCAGCATAGGGCAGCCAAATCGAAAGATCAGGCGAGCTGGAGGTGAGCAGGCGACAGCCGGACTGGTCTATGATCGGGCTGTAGCTACCAAAAAAGTGAAAGTAATACAAATATGCCGTGGAGCGATCTCTGTTCCAGATTACACCCGGCGCCCACATGACTGCTTGCGGGGACGCAATCTGGTAGGGAATCTTGTTGGTGAACATCATGGGCGCGTTCAGGGAGCTTCCTTCCGCGTGGAACAACGCAAAGCCATCACTCTCCGCATACCCGTTGCCAGTCCCATTCCCGTCCTTGCCAAAAGTGCCGATGCAGTGCCATTGGCCCACCTTGTCTTTAATGAGCGCAAAATCGCTGCACAAGGTCTTGCCGTCCCCCACCAGCCGCAAAGCCTCCTTCCAGGGCTTGGTCACCCGTGGAATCCGCAACTCTTTTTTCGCCACTGACGATTGATGAGATGTGGAGTTGCAGCCGAGAATCGGCAGCAATAACGCAGCCAGGGTAGTTGCGGTCAATACGGCGATTTTGTATTTTATAGTGGTTTTCACCCTGCTTTTAAGATGCTTATTCAACAGTCTATTTCATCGCTGACACGTTCACCCGAACCGGAAACTCCACCCGCACGGCCCCGCCCACGCCATCCTCGGAATACACATTGAACACGCCCTCTTTCGGCGGCGGCATCGGCTTGTCGCTGACTCCGCTATAGGCGTAGGGAGTGAGAAAAAACGCCTCGATGTTTGGTTTTCCGTTAATCGGAGAGTCGGCGGCAGTGGTCGCATCCGCACGGAAGTGGGACGCATTTGCGTTGACCGCTTTTGGTTTCACCATTGCCTCAAGTCGGATTGTGCCATCTGTGGCGATGACCGGATTGATTGTTTCCAGCTTTACACCCGGATTGAGCTTTGCGGTCGCGGCTAGCAGCAGCGGCCCGCGCTCCAAAGTCGTTACCCGCTGACCCGCATTCTTGGCACACTCGCGGCGGACGGCATGACCGGGCATTTCGAGAACCAGTTCCACCGTGTTGCCGGTTTTCCATTGCCGATTGATTTTGAAGAATGTTCCCGGCACGGGCAGCGCTCCTTCAACGCGTTCGCCGTTCACCAAGGCCCGCGCGCGCTGACACCACTTCGGAATGCGGAGCGAAAGGTCAAATGTAGCCGGACGCTCCGGCTTAATTTTTAGTTTCACGGTTCCGTCCAGCGGATACTCGGTGGTCTGCTCGAGTCTCACGGGCACATCCGCGACGCGGCTGGACAGCACGGAGGATTCGTAGAGGTTCACCCTGATGCCGTTGGTCGTGGTGAAGTAAGCCCAGTTGGGAATATAGGAGAGGCCGACTACCAACATGCTATAGCAACAATGGAAAATGTTGGTTTGAGGAACATCCACCCCGGGCCACACACTGCCATCCGGCAGATCGCGGGAAAGCAGCGCGTTGTAGAGATTCCACTCCAAGACATCGAGGTATTGTGAATCGCCGGTAATGCGCGCCATTTCCACAAACCACCGCAGCATGGGCACGATGTCGCAGGTTTCCAGAAAGCCATAGTAGGTGTCCGGCACGCGACCGTCGGCCGGCGGTGTCTTGAAACCGCGCAGACTGATGACGTCGTTGAGCGGCGCGAAGTAGCCGTCATAGATGTTTTGGCCGGTGGCGAAAAACTCCGGATCGCCCGTGCCGCGATACACCTGAGCCAACCCAGCAAGGCAGAGTTCGAATTCGCAGTGCTTGATGTGTGCCCAGTCGGGGAACGGATACCGGCCGTCCACCGAGTTGTTCATCACAATGGGCACTTTCCCTTTGCGACCGTATTGCGAGGCGACATAACGGCAAAACTCGAGATAGCGCCGTTCCCCGGTCAGTAAATACAGCTTAGAGACCGGCCAGATGGCCACCGCTGGCCCAAAGCCATGATCGTGATTGATGAGCATCAAGTCCTGCTTGCCCGGTCCGAAGGTGGCAATGAGGAGATCGGCGATCCTCTTCGCGGCGGTCAGGGCACGAGCGTCGCCGGTCGTCTCATGGTAACGGATCAAGCCCCCCATCGTAAGGTAATGACACCAGACATCGTAGAAGGGGCCGTCGTAGAACGGCACGTATTTCCTGTCCACGTTCGCGGCCCAATCGTATTTATGGAAGCGATACTCCGGCCCATACGAACCGAGCCAACCATCCGGCTGCTGGAGCTGGATCAACCGCTCGACGACACCGTCCACGGTCGAGCGTAGTTGCGCGTCGTGCCGATACGTCATCGTGTTGCAGGCCGTCTCCAGCCATTTGCCGATATGCTCCGCGCGCCAACTATTCGTGTCGTTGAGATGCTCGAACACCTTGAGGTAGGCGTCGCGCTGGCCTTTGATGAGCCGGTTCGGAACCAAATCAACGTGCTTGCCAAGAAGTCCCGACAGCTTCACATGGCTGATTTCCACTGGCGTGAATTTGTCGGCGATGGCGGGCGTTAGGACACTTGAACCCGATGTGTCCTGAGCACGGCTTCGTGTCGAGCTTCCGGCAGCGGTAAAAACGACAGCGGCGAGGATTGAGAGTTGGGTTTTCATACAAGAGCAGGAATCACCATTAAGGCTTGCGAGTTACTCGCGCTGCCATGCCGGCGTCGGGTTTGTCCCAACGCACCGACTGAATCAGAATGCCATGCAGGTCGTTGGCCCCTGGCGTTGCGCTGGGCACCGTTGAAACCATGGAGCACGCCATATAATCTTCTCCATGGGCAGAAACAATTTCCGGCGCATGGCCGGGCTGCTCCTCGATCCGGTTCGCGGCGGGGTCGCCGAAGTTGAACGGGTCTTCCGAGATGTAGAGCGAGATGCGGCTGTAATCGATCCCGCTAACCCAAAGATAGTAGTAACCGTCGCGGTAGAGGACAAAAGGCGATTCAGCACATTGGTAGCCACCGGGCGGTGGCCCCATGACCGTCACCGGTTCAGACCAATGCAGGAGGTCTTTCGAGGTGCGCACTCGGACGATGGTATTGAGGCCTGGCAGTCCGGGATAAGTGCCGGCGCAAGCGTAATACATCAGGTAGGTGCCCAACCGGTCATCCCAGAAAACGCAGAAGTCGCGGTCATCCTGCTCGCGGAAGACCATGTTCTTTTCCAGCAGTTCCGTTCCATCATAAGGCCGCCAAACAGAAAGATCGAACGCATTGGAGGTCAATAGGCGAACGCAGTTCTCTTTGAATTCCGACGATCCCAGGTAATGGAAGTAGAACAAGAACGCCGCGGTACGATCCCTATTCCAGATTACGCCCGGCGCCCACATGTACGCTTGGGGAGACGCGATCTGGTAGGGAATTTTTTCGAGGAGCGTCATGGGCGCGTTAAGGGAGTTCCCGACTGCGTGAAACAATGCATAGCCATCGCTCAGCTCATACCCACTGCCATAACTAGCGGGGCTCTCTCCAAAAGTGCCGATGCAGTGCCACTGGTCCCGCTTGTCCTGGATGAGCGCAAAATCGCTGTACAAGGGTTGTCCATCACCCACCAGCCGTAAAGCTTCTCTCCAAGGTTTGGCAACCCGTGGAATCCTCAACTCCTTTTTCGCCACCCTTGCACCTTGTTGGGATGTATTACACCCCGTGGCCAATAGGACAATTGTCAGTCCCAAAATAAGGGCTGAGAACACCCCAGTCATCACCGTTTCATGGATGGGCGTCTTCTTCATTCTAGCGATCCAGTTAGACGGTGCGGGCGGGGCATTTGGCTGCCGTGCTTTGCGCCCACTTAATCCTTTCGCGGCCGCCACTGGCTCCAGTCCACCGTGGCCCGACTTTCGTGACCCGGCAGGTTCTTGAACTCAGCAGGACTGTGCTGCGGATTGAAATTCGCTTCCACCCAAGCCTTCGGGTCACGTTGGAACTCCACGAGCTTTTGCCCCACCACGGCGTTACCAGCCTGGTTCTCAACATCTTTCTTGAGCAACCCTTCCAAACGCTTCGTCACGAGAGCGAATTGTTTTTCGTCGCCCTGCGCCATGCGCGCGTCCTGAGCGGCAAGGGTGAGTTTGAAGTGCAGCGATTTCGCCCGGAGCGAACGCGCGGTTTTCCACACGATCTCGCGCTGGTTGCGGATGTCCGCCACCTTCGGACCTCCAGCGGCGATGGCCTGGTCGAAGAAACCGACCGCCTTGAAGGCCAGCACGGCGGAATCTTCCAATCGCAAGCCGGCATCTTCAAACAGCCATGGATGGGCAGTCTTGTCCTGCGTCAGCATGAAGTTCGCGCGCCGGTTCGCCTTCCAGATCGGCGTGTCCCAGGTGGCGTTGGGAATATTGACTGGCTCCCAATCGTGCGAGCCGTCCCAGTGTCGATCCAGTCCCAGCGGGCCGATCAGATAGGTGGTGTCCCACGGGTACGCCTGCACATGCTGGGAGACATACTCCCACGCTTGAATCATCAGAGGAGCGGCTTTCGCACCGTAAGGCGCGGCGATTTCCTTCAGCAATTTGTCGAGCGGCGCGTGCGGCGATTTCATCCACGCCTTGAGCATCGCCGCATTCACCGAAAACACGGAGGGCGAGAACCCGTAATACTCCTTCACGCCCACGACGCCTTCCATTTCCTTCCAACTCACCATCTGCTCGTAGATGAGTTGCGGAAAAAAATCCTCCATGATGTAAAGTGGCTTGTAGAGCGTGTGATCAAATTCGCCAAGCACGGGAATGTTGCGCTCCTTCGCCAATTGCACGAAGCGTTTCACGCCGAGATCGGATTTGAAGGAGCGGTCGTTGAACGGATACACCTCGTTGCTGGTGGACGGATTCAACACCAAGCCGAAGTGCGCGGGGTTGACCTGGTCGAGGATCATCACGACCTGGCCCTTCGAAAGCTCCCACGGCTTCCACCAGAGCCGCGTGTTCGGACGGCATTTCTGCATCGTCTCGTTGAGCAGGTTGAGGAAACCCGGCACGCGCTCGTCGAGCGGGATGCCGCTGCAACGCGGGCACGGACCGAACTCGCTGCACAGCCACGCCTGCTGGTCGAACGTGTAAACCATCACATCGTCCACCTCCGGAAACGAGGTCATGAAATCGGTGAGCATCTCCTGCGTTTTCTTCCGGACGGCCGGATTGAGGATGCAGGCGGGTTGCAGCGGGTCGGCCTTGATCACGCGTGGGATGCCGAACTGGGCGATGGTCTTGAGGCCGTGCTTCTTCGCCTGCTTGATGCGGAAGGCGAATTTCTCGCGCTGTTCCTTGTCCAGGTCTTCCAGATTCAATACTTCGTTCGCCGGCTTACCACCCCACGCGATGCTGAGTTGAACCATGTTCACGCCGAGCGACTTGATCTGCTCCAGCTCGTAGTCGCTCCAACTGATGTCCGGCACGGACGGATTGCCGACAATGCCGACGAAGTATTGGAAGCCGCCGGGTGCGGAATTCACCTTGGCTGGCGCGGCGGAAAAGCAATTCAGCGTCGCGAGAATTGTGATTGCCATCAAGAGCGGCCAGACGAAGCCGAATCGTAGAGTGCGGGGGATGATCATTTGTGTTTGGTGGTCGTGTGGTTGAGTCGTGGGCGGCAATTTCCTCCGCCGCACGGCCGGGTTTCAAGAAAATTTCGTGGCGCGCCACTCGGACGCGCCCCGACTGCAAATTTAGTTCAGCTTTACGGGACGACGACTTGGAGCGTAACGTTGCCAACCGAGTAACCGATGGTGGCGGTCGTGCCGCCGACGGGGAAGCTGCTGACGTTGACCGCTGCGAACGTGCCCGCACGCGCGCCGCCGGCAATCAGCGTGTAATTGTAAGTGCCCGAGCCGTTCGAGTAACCGTTGCCGCGGATCGTGAGCTGGCTGCCGGCAAGCAAACTCACTCCGCCAGACACGCTGATCGTCTTCAGCGCAGCACCGCCATTGAAGTTGAACACCAATTCGCCAGCGCTGCCGACTTCGAGTCCGCCCGCAGTGATCGTTCCCGCGTCACCGGGCAGCACGAAGAACGACTGACCGGCAGATTTATACGAGCCGAGCCGCAGCGTTCCGCCGATGGTGAGCTGACCCGGCCCGGCGAATTCCGCGTCCGCCTTGCCGCCGCTGCTGCCAAACACGAGATCGCCGGCCGTGGTCAGATCGCCGCCGCCTTGACGGTAGTAACTCCCATAGTTGTTCGGCGATGCGAACGTGCCGCCAATAATCACGGAAACACACGGATTCGCGAACTCGATCGAACCGCCCGGGTTGATGTTGAGCGCGCCGTTGGCGGAGCTGTCTCCAACAATGACCGACCCCACTGTGCCCGCCGCCGAGGTGACATACGCCGAGCGACTATTGGCAACCACCGTATCATCCGACGCGCCAGGCGTTCCATCGGGATTCCAGTTCAGTGCGGTCGTCCACAAGTTGTTGCCCGATTCGTTGTCGTATCTGTAGAGAGTGCCCAGCAAAACACCGCGGTAAAACTTACTGCCACTGGTCGCCACTTCGATCAGCGGCGAGGTGGCACATTGGTCAAGCCGCCACGGACCGGTGACATTCGTCGCCGTCATGATGTTGCCGAAGTTCCAACTGATCTGGTTGGTTGCGCCGCCCAGTTTGGTGATGGTTAACCCAAAGTTCGGCTGGCTGACCACGACGGAGAGTTTCAATCGCGTCGCGGTGTAGCTCACGCTGGCGGTCACTCCGCTGGGGAAGTTCGTGATTATCGCCGTGGAGAAAGTGCCGGTGAGCGTTGAGCCTTGCAGGAGTGTCATATCGCCTGTCGAACCGGCATAGCCCGTGCCATCCACCACGAGCACTGCCTCCGATGATATGTTGACTGCACCCGCCGTAACAAGCGCCTTGATCGCGCTGCCGCCGTTGAATTCATAGGAGAGCGTCCCCGCGTCGCCAATCTCAATGCCACCACCAACGGAACCGAAGCCGCCGGTGCTGCCAATGAGCCGCAAGGAGGCGTTGGTGGGAGAAGTCGGCGAGGAGTAAAGATATGAACCGAGGCGCAACCAACCGCCGAGGTTCACGGTGCCACCGTAATGGCGGGCATCCACCCAACCGTCGCTGCCGCCGAAAATCAGGTCACCAATCGTGCCGACGCTGCCGCCGTTGAAGATGCAGTAACTGGGATAGATGCCGCTGTTGGTCACCCCGCCGACGACGAGCGAATTAGTCGTATCGCGGAACGAGACGTTGCAACCGGTATTAAAGTTCACCGCGCCTTCCCCGTTGGCAGCGCCGACAAACAGTTTGCCGACGTTACCTTCTGTTCCGGCGTTGAGAATCACATACAAGCCACCTGCGACCGTGGCTGTGTCTATCAGGCCGGGCTGCCCGTCGGGATTCCAGTTCAGTTTGTTGGTCCAAAGATTGTTCCCACCGCCGTTGTCGAAAACAAAATTGGTGGAAGTAGCCGGGGGCGGAGTGTAGATCGCTGTCAGCTTCAGTTTGTTGACCAGGGAGTTGGTATCCACTTTGATGGCCCAGCCGGGTGCGTTGCCGTTGGCGGTGATGGCATTATTGGCGATCCAATAGTTCACGTTGCCTAACTGAGCGATGCTCGTGATAAAAGTGCCATTGGTGGAAATGTCCATCTTCGCGCCACCGCCTGTGTTCATTGAGAACTGGGCTGACTCCACCGTCCCGCCGGATGATATGCTGACATCCCCATCGTATCCGCCATTCCCCGTTAACAACCATCCATTGATGGTCAGTTGTCCCGTGACATCTACTGGCAGACTGTTCCCCCACTGACCTGTGATGAAATTGGCAGCGACTGTCAATTGTCCGCCGCTCACCACACTCAGGCCGACGCCAATGGAGATATAACAATCGCCGGATGTAGTATTTCCCGTGGTGCTGACAACGCAGGGGTGGTTGCCGGGATTGATGATGGTGGCACCAGCAGCGTTGGCAGGATCGCCGGTCCCACCCCAGTTGCCTAGGTTGGCCCAGTTTGAGTCGAAGACGCCACCCCAATAAGCGTCGGCCCTTGCAGACACGGCCATCGTTAGCACCGCAATTGCCACGCCGCCTAACGCCATAAATTCTCTATAATATGGTTTTGTTTTCATGTTGGTTTTTGCTGCAACTTTGTTTTGGTCTAGGATTAGGTCGTTATCGCTTTAGCCGACGGCTAGTCGTCCACAAACACAACCTGGTTCCTGGAATGGTCTAATACCAGTTTCTTGCCCCCCGGGGGCTTGGGTAACGTTTTGCCTTGCAGGGTGGGAAAATTAGTCAGGTCATAAACGTTTACCGGTGGCTTTCCTCCCATGGACATGATGGACAAGGCTTGGTTGAGTTCGTCCATCGTCGCCACCCCGGAAGGTTGCCCGCCTTTCTTGCCGCACCCGCTGATAGCCAGGGCCAGCACCAAAACGAACAGCCAGTTATTCTTCATGGTGCTTTTCTTAGGTAAGTCTTAAACTCTGCCTGGACTGTCATCTAGTGGTTCCGGGCCCACCAGGCGGCTTCGGGTTGGACGGCCCCGACGTTGTAATACCCCGGGTTGTAAAATTGGTAGCCGGCCTTGCTGTTCTTCGTGGTCTCGGCATGGCCATCAAAGAATCCAAAGTTGACCCGCTTGCCATGCCGCGGCACCGAGCGGAATCCCACCAGATAAGTGCCCGTATCGCTGGGGGTGCGAAAGTAGCCAATGCCCTGGCCCGCATACCGAGCGGCGGCGTTATCAAGGGCGTAATCGGGCACCCAGTTGTCCGCGTTGGGATCACTAATCGTAGCGGAGGTAATGCCCCCGGCATCCGCAAAAATGATGAAGGTGCTGGGAGTTTTGACCGTCGTCTCCTTGACCCAAGGCACGACCGACTGCCCGGCTGCGGCAATGGTCGCCGATTCCTGCCAATTCATGCCAATCCCCAGGGCGTGGTTTCCGTTGACCCCGCTGCCAATCATCTGCACCTCGGTTGGACAATTAAAAATGTTTTTCGCTGGACAATACCCTTTCGCGCGCAATTGATCCTGCCACCAGAAGTTGTCAGGATCCAACACGGCGAAGGTGTTGGTGTCATATTTGAATTCGGCCGGCATAAACGGGCTGCCTTTCTGAAAGTAAAGGGGATGGAGGGTGCCCTCGTTGTCGTTCCGATACATGGTGGAACCGAGCGCAATTTGCTTCAGGTTACTGACGCAAGTAATGGCCTTGGCCTTTTCTTTGGCCTTGCCAAGCGCCGGCAGCAGCAGCCCGGCCAAAATCGCAATGATGGCAATCACCACCAGCAGCTCGATCAAGGTAAAAGCTCTGGCGGTTGCGTTTGGCACGACTCTAAACTGGTCGTTCACGGCCTCACTTTAGCAGAATGGGCCGGCAGGTGATAGGACGATATTGACTTTTCTTAGCACGCTATTGAAGTCCTTCGGTTGAGTTTGGGCTGGTGGCAGAGTGGCCTCTTCTTGCGGCAAGCACCGTTCATCCTGGTCTATGGCTCAAATGCTATCGTAGTTTTTCCTTTGGCAGGAAGTGACACTGCAGGAAGCACGGCCCAACCCTTCTCTAATCGCACACCCTGTTCGGGCTGGCGCAGACTGGTCGTGCCTGTCGGCAGTCGCACACGCAGATTTCGAGTGCAATTCCTGTCAGAACGATTAGCCAACGTCACCCGGACCTGATTTGTCTTGAACTCACCTGAAACCAGAATGTCGCCCTTGGCAGCCAGGTTACTAAAGGCAACACCCTGCCGCTCCCACTCTGCAGGGATTGCAGGAAACACCGTAATTGTGTTCTCGTCATCGGGGTCCAACAGCATCTGAGTAAGGTTGCAAATCAAGCTGCCGTTGGTCGCCACCTCCGGGGTTTTCCTAAAGTCATCAGCGCCATGAACAATCTCGCCGAAGCAGGTGTCATCGAAAAGGGTGACGCCGGGTTGGATAAACCGCCTGGCCCAACGGTTGGCCCCGTCGCCATCGTGGAGCTTAGCCGCAATCACCCCCATCCAGCCGTTGTTGAATACATAATTCCCGGTCCTCGAAGTACGGAACAGCGCGTAACTGTCCCTTACGAGCGGATCCTCACTGGGAATGATCCCATACCACCACAGCGGTATCAGCCAGGTCGCATCACCGGAATTCTCAACTGGCGTGGCGCCCGGTCCGACGGTCAGAACTCTCGTTCCCTTGTAATCGGCCGTTGGCAGCAAGACTTTGCTGGCCATTTCCTCCCACCCCTTCTCCGCGACACCGCGGCGGACCGACTCCCGCAAGCCGAACAGGGTTCCGGCCTGCTGCACCGTGGCGGGCATGTGCTTATTGAGGTAGGCATTGAAGTCGGGCCGCCATTGGAGATCTTCCCCCGACACCTGGGTGGTCTCTTTGAGGATGCGCCGCGCCAATTTGTCGTAACGGTCATCACCGCTCCAATCCAAATAATTCAACGCCATGAGCGCCGCGTTATTTCCCGCGAAATCTTCATGGGCCCAAACTCCCTCGCCTTCTGTCGGCGGTGTGAGGATCGTGCCATCATAGCCCATCAGGGGGCCGAACTTCGCGCCGCCAGTGTATTTTACCGAGACCTTGTGCAAGGTGAGTCCTTCCTTGGCGTAGCGCTCCGCGCGTGGCAACGCACGCCCCAGCCAGTCCACCACCCGCCGCGCTTCATCGAAATGATTACCGTAAAGCAGCCCCATCTGATTCAAAACCATGTCGTATTCGGGACAGATCGCGCCGGCAAAGAGCTCGATGCTGGTGCCGTTGCATCCCGGGGGGACATCCGTGTTGCCGAAGAACACCCCAAGGTAATAAGTGGATCGGGCATACCACGTAGCCAGATCACGATCCGGCAAATTCACCGCGGATCGCGCATAGAATGCATGCCACCATTGCGCCGTGTCCCTGCGCGCAGCGTCATACCCGCGGGCCTGCGCTGTCGTGGCCTTCTTCCACGCGAGCGCCACCGGGTCGGCGCTCTCGTAGGACGAACCTGGAGCAATGTAGAAGGTGACAGGTTTTCCTGGCTTTGTGGCCCCCAGCAGGAAAGTTTGCGGGTCAATGAACGAGTCTCCTCCTTCGCAGACAATCGCCAGCGCGGCCACACAGGATTTCGGCCGATTGGCCACCACCACCAAGCCGTTGGGCTTGGGGACTCCCGTTCCCGTCCATGCAGCGTGCTCCTTGGCGTAGAAACCCTGGTTCAGATAGACCCGGACCTTCTGGTTGACGCCTACCCGCATCCGAAAGGGCTCAGTTGCATCAGGAGCGCCTGTAATCCGAATGACCAGAACTCCTTCGGGCGTGACCAATATCTCCCGATGGCTCTGAAATGCCTTCGTGCCAGTTTGGTGAACGTCCGTCCCAACCCCCTCGGCACGAAGGCCCAAGTCGATGGTGAGTAGCCCGCTGGAGATATCCAAATGATGCTGGAAGGTCGTCACCTGTCCGGGTGCGAGGTTCTGGCCGTAACCGCCGCTCAAGTCAAAGGGGAGATGACGATGGCCGTCCTCGTCCCACCAGTATTGATAGGAAAGGTAGGGCTGGTGCTCGATCACGCCCTCGGTTTTTATGGCAACCGCTCCCGGCCTAGTAAATCCGTCTGGGCCGACCCGCAGGACCGTACCGCCGAGACCCAAGCATTCATATTGATACTGCGGATGGCGAAAGCGATTCAATCCGTCTTTCACAAAGGCCGCTTGCTGAATAGTCTCTTCCCACGCGCTATTCACGGTATCAGCCGATGCTTCAACGCCAGCGAATAGACTCGCCACGAGCGTCAGGGTGCAAGTCAGGGTTCGCATCACGAGCCACTCCCCGCAATGGTTGTCACTATCACTGGCCCAACCAGACCCGAGGTCGAGGCCATGCCATAGTAGTTATTGACCAGGTTGCAGACCCCAATCCGTATCTCGTTGCGGCCCGGACGGAACGCGCTGGTCTGGAGTTTTGGCCTGGCCAGAGTGTCGCGCCGGCTTGTTTTCCATACCGTAACCGGTCCCTTCAATCCGGACGCAAGGGCCATGTCAGCAGCATTATAGTCCTGGTAGTTGTTGTTCACCAGGTTTCCGACGCGTATTCGAATAGTGTTTTTGCCCTTTTTGAAAGCCTCGGTATTAAATGTAAAAGGAGACCATATTTTGGCGCCTATCGGTTTATCGTTGATCCATACTTGGGCGATGTGATCGACATGACCAAGATCGAGTTGCATGTCTTCACTTATATCTTCCAGGGTTATGGTGGTTGTATAATCCAACAAACCACTGAATCGTTTCGGTATTTCGCTCCAACTGCTCCAGTCGCTTAGGATGTGCATGACACCATTGTTCAAATAGGCCTTTGGCAGCTCGACTGGGAATTCCAATACGGGCTGCGCTTCTTTGATTGCGGTGACCTTCCACGGTCCTGTTGCCTCTGCGATCCTCGTGCGTTCTGGACGCGTGAATGCGGGCGTTTTCAGGGCTGTTTGCTGTGGATCAAAGACAAGCCAGTAGGCCTCGTTAGGCGCAAAGCACAGATTGAGCGCACTGTCACCTTCAGCATCCTCGGAGGCAATGGCCGTTATGTCACCCGTCTCGCAATTCCAGATGGAGGCGCGACCCTTGACACCAGCGACTCGCACCAGGGATTGCTGATCCGCTTCAGTGTTGTTCACCAGCCAGAAGAAATCGCGTCCGTCAATCCGGCGGTTCGTCTGCAACATCTTGAAGGCACCTTTTACAAATGAAATGCGGGATTCAAGCCCGTCTGACTTCTTGCCTATGGCATCAGCGAAGGTGTCGCCAATACTGTAGAACGTGTCGGTCGCTTTGAGTTCTGCCATAAGCGCTTTGACCGCCGGATCATTCAGGCCCGCCTCAGGAGAGCCGGTTGGTAACGTGCCGAGCACATAAACAGCTCCGCCAGCCTTTGCAAAGGCGACGAGTTTCCCCGCAAAAGCACGGTCCAGCACGACCAGGGGGGGCAGGATAACGGTCTTGAACGCCAATTCGCCACGGCGCAGGAGCCTGGAATCCTGTTTGATCTCCTGCAGATAATGTGTGTCGGCGATAAGATATTCAATCCGATTCTCAGTCAAAAGTTCCATCGCCCCGCTGTAGATGCGATTCATCTCCTGCACCTCTTTGCAGTACAATTTGTCAAGATAGCTCACATGACCGGACTCGGGACTCCAGAATATCTTTTCCGCGTCGCCGAGCAGTGTCCATACGCTTTCCTGTGGGTGGACAATCAGGACATCCGGAACAACATTGCCGCCTGAGTTGATATAGGACGCGCGAGTCGTGAACTGTGACCATAAATCGAAATATCCAAACATGGGGTTTTCGTCATACCAGTCGGGCGTCCATACTTTCAGCGTGCGGGTCATAAAAACACCGTGGTGAGATATGTGCGAGCTTCCGAATGCGATAGCGGCATTGATGCCCTGCTTTAGAATGGTAGTGGTGAAATGCTCCCACCCTCCCGCGCCCAGCAATTCGCATAACATGCGCCGTTTTTCAAATGCGGCCACCGAAAACGATTCTTTATAATCGTGAGGCCGGAAGGTGTTCGGGCCAAGAGCATCCATGCCCGGCATGGAATAGGCCCGCTGAATGTCCATATAGGCACCCACGCAGGACGCTTCGGATTGCAAGGTCTGCTCCCACACATGCCCGGTGTAATACAGTCCGTATTTGGCAAGATAGTCGCTGACGCCCTGGAAAAAGGCGGCGTAGCATTCTGAAAAGGCTTCGTACCAGTCGCAGCGCGCACGCGCGTACAATCCTTCCACATCTTCATCCAGCATGAGCGGGAGCCACATCTTGACATCGCGGCCCTCGCCGTGCTTCCGATATGCCTCCGGCATATCCTTGGACCAGACCAACCCGTTGCCGTTGCCGTAGTTGCCTTCCGTGTCGCAAAATGAACCAATGATCGTTTTGCCGAACTTGTCGCCATAGCGCTCCTGATACGGAACATGCGCAATCGCGATAAAGGCCTTGGCAAGATCCTTGTTTATGAAATTTACCGAACCCCCGTCATTCTTCGTAAAGGTGTAGATGCGCCACTTCTCGCCCTTGCCCGGCACGGTCCATTCCATATCGGCATGATCTTCGGCGATGATCTGGAGGGTTTTGCTCTTGATGTTCGCTTTTACATACTTGCCTCTCGCCTCAGGCAAACGCCACGGCGAGGCAGAGGCAGAACCGATGACCTTGGGAGTGTCCCAGGAGTTGTCTGCAAAGCCCGGCTTGTGCCAGTCATCCTTTTGTGTTTTGGAACTCATCCGCCATCCGGCATCTCCCGTACGGATCTTCAGGCGCTCGCCGGTCGCCAGATCGACCACCAGTTCGCAGATCAGGGCATCCAATCCACCACCGCCCACACATTCCACAGCAAGGACATTTTTGCCCGATTGAAGACCCGCGCCTAAAAGTTGCTCCTTTTTATAGGTAATCAACCGGGTCCAGGTATTGGCGCTTCCCAATTTGTTGCCATTCAGATAAACGGTATGACGGTCATCACATGTAATCCGCATTTCCGCATCCACGATATCGCTTTTGGCGATTTCAAATGGTTTGCGGAAATAAGCGGCATGCTCCGTTCCGGGGTTCTTTTCCAACCAAACCCACGAGGCACTCAAAACATCAGCCGCAGTAAGATAGCTCAGTCGGACCTCGCGTGAGATGGGGACGGTCTGGCCGTTGGCATAGGCCTCTCCCAAGGTGTAGGTTCTGGTTGCCTTACCCCACCATCCAAGGGTGTTAGCGTCGTATTTTCCCAGGGCTTTCGCACCCACATAAAGTAAAGTGCCCACTCCGAGCGTTTCCGGGATATCCAGAGAGATCCAGTCGCCTGGAGCAATCTGCTCTCTGACTTCGCGCTGTGCGACCAGACGCCCGAGGGGGCCGTCAATACGCGCCTCAAGTGTAAAATCAGCTTTTGCGGACTGCTTCCAGACCGCCGGATACAGCGATACTGAATTAAGACGCAACTTGTCGATTCTGACGGTTTGCCCCAGCGCTTTCCCTGGATGTTCAGCGAAATCAGTAGAAGTAAAGTCTTTAAGCTCAAGTGTCATGACTTCTTCCGGTTTATTGAAATCTGGCTCGCTAACCGTGCTGTCTCTAACCGCGGCAAGACTCACGAATGCAGCCGGCAACTTGACAGTCTCGCCGCCATCGACATCCTGAACGGCCCACTGGAGTGAAGAGTTCGCCAAATCAGGGTGCTTTTTGATAACCCGATCCGCTGCACTGCCGACAGGCCACATGTACTCATCACAGTAACCCAGATATCCTCCGGCCTTGATGGTTTCATCCAAAACAGCATCATAGGCCTCAAACCATTCCTTGGACAGCCACTGTTCCTTGGGAAGATCCAGCAACGGTGGGTTTGACTTCTGCCCCAATAAGGTGTCGGCACAAATCCGCGCGTGTGGGTAGCCGGGACTCATTCCCTGTTCAAGCATCTTTTTAGCCATCGCCCGTGGTTTTGCCGGGTAAGTCTCAGGTATTATGGGTTCATCCCAAAACCAGAAGGTAAAGGGCGCATACGCTTTATCCGGTTGGGCAAAATTAGCTTTCGTGAGACTGTAGTTATCACGGCTTAAACCACCCCAGTTCCTTGGCAAAACGTCATTCGTTGCAAACGCGGTCAGGGATGACAGCAAAAAGAAATAGACTGGTAAAACGGGGGTGAGGTATTTCATAATATTTTCTCCATAATTGGTTAACCCTGCACCGATTTCCCGAGCGCTTAGCGCATAAACCGGATGAGCACCAAGGCACGACGCTCGCTTCCCAACTGCACCGTATAAGCAATGCATAACAATTGGCCTAAGCATTATCTACTGCTCCTTGGCAGAAATATCATTCAGCTTGTTATCGATTGTAGAACAGCCGGTCCCACCCAGACCCGAGGGAGTGGCCGGTTTGCTATTATTGTCGAACATAAACAGGGCGTTGATCAGGGCTTGAATCATAAGCCGCCCGGTGTGACGCGGAAGCTGTAAGTGCCCGAACTGACTTGAACCTCCACCCTGTCCCCGTTCACAGAGGCTCCGGAGATACCCGAAACCCCGCCAAGGCAAGCTCCATCTAACCATACCGTCGTGCCACTTTCCTGGATCGTGAACGGGCCGGTCCCGCTGCCGGGCAGACTCACCGTCGCGGTAGTATTCGCGGGAATGGTCACGTCCATGACCAAGGCCCCGCCGCTCTTTTCCCACCGGACGGCGATGGTCCCATGAATGCTGTCGTAAGACGTCTGGGCATAGGTCAGCCCCGCTCCGATATACGGCTTGATCACGATGTTTTTGAAGCCCACGCCCCGTTGATCGATGCTACCCACATGGCAGAACAGCCACTCGCCGACGGAGGCCATTAGATCGGGCATGCTGAACGAGTTCATGCGATGGTCTTGAAACCCTTTTTCCGGAGTCCAGCTGTCCCAACGCTCCCAAGTGGTGGTGGCACCTATCGTGACCGGATAGAGCCACGAAGGATAGGTATCCTGCAGCAGCAGGGAATAGGCCACGTCGTTGCGTCCGTTGTCGCT
>CAINDV010000078.1 GCA_903847485.1 uncultured Verrucomicrobiota bacterium | reverse complement strand
GAGCCGGTGCGGGCGGGCGGGAGAACCGACGGGCGAACGAGTTTCATGGCGGGTATCACTGGGTTAATTGCCTGCGGGCATTGGCCAACCTTACCCACGGGCCACTTCGGGCCACAAGGCGTTTTTGGATGCCAGCGTTGGGCGGGGCGCATCGCACTTTCATTCAGGTGCCGAGCAAGCGGCGGCGAAACCCGAAGGGTTTCCACTCGAATAGCCGTGGGTGTCAACCCACGGAAAGCCACCCACGCCGCCCACGGCCCTGAAGGGGCCGAACGACTTGGGCCGGTAGCGGGTTCGACCCTTTCAGGGTCGCAGGGTCTGGCGATAGAAACCGTGGGTTGCCACCCACGGCTATTCACGTTGAAACCCTTCGGGTTTCCGCGGTCTTCCTCCCAGCGTGCAAGAAAGCCAGATGCGCCCCATTGGGCGGACGCCTTGGCCGGATGAGCGCCGTGGTTCTGGCAGCGGCAACTCTTCCTCATGGCAAATCTCCAGTCGTTCGCGGGTGTCTGCTTCACGGCGTGAAAGTGCCGAAGCCGTAAATCACTTGCCCCGGCAGGATGGTGCTGTTGCTTGATGCCAGAATACCTATTCCCCCCAATTCCGGCGGCCAGATGCCATCCGGCACCATGTAGGTAATGACGGGCGGGTTGCCCTTGTAGCCAATGGCTTTGCACCAGATTTGCACCGTGGCGTCGGCATCCGGCAGGCTGAGCGTGCCCGCTATGTAGTTGCGGAAATCCGGATGCACGACGCCGTTCAAGCCCACATTGAGCAAGAAGGTCGCGGAGCCTAATTTCATACCCGAAATGAGGCCCGCCCCGCCAATGCTGGTCGGACACTGAAACAGCTTGGTGGGTTTGCCGGTCAAGACGGACATCACGTTCTGCGGCGGGCCATTCAGCACGCTATCAATGGCCGTCCGCAGCCGGCATGTCTCGACATCCGCCAGGTTCGTCACCGCGCCCGGCAGCACCCCGGCGGCCTGGCGGATGAGCAGGCGGTAATCTCCCTGGAAACTCCGCGCCGAGCCGGCCCGCTGGCTGACGCACACCGAGTAAGTGCCGTCGGCGGGCAACGTGGCGGTGAACCCCACCGGCAACAAACTCCGGGCGCGTTTCACCACCGAGGTGCCGTCGGGCGCGAGCAGCGTCAGGATGGCGTCGCCGGGGCGCGTCACGGTGTGGCCGAACTGGGCGCTGTCGGGGGTCAACTCGAAGGTCAGGGCCGCGCCGTTGGTGCCGGGGAACTGGTAGGTGTCGGTGTCGGCTTCCGGCGCCGGACCATCGCCGAGCTTGGCCGTGACCAGGCGCACCTGGCGAAGCGGGTATTGCGTCTCGGTGCAGAGGCCGTGGTGGGACAGGGCGTAGGCCATGTAGTTGGTGAGGGGGCCATTCCACAGATTGGTGCCGGTGCCATCCTCCGGGCCGGAGAAGCGCGGCAGGTTGTCGAGCATTTGCTGAATGGACAGCCAGCCCGCATCGCTCGATTTGTTGCAGTAGTTGTCGGAGTAAGTGTCAATCGCGGCGTAAATCCCGAAGAACTCCAGGTTGTCGCCCACGTCGCGCGGCGGCCGGAGGCAATTGGCGGCCCAAGCCGGCGCGGCGGCGAGGCCCAGGAGTGCGCCGAGCAGGAGGGACCAGGCCAGGGACCAGCGAGCCGGGCGGGTTCCCCGCCAGCGTCGGAGCAGCAGACGCGGGGACGGCGTGAGGCGGTGGTGGTGGGCATGCGCCAGCGGCCTGTTGGCGAGCAAGTTGGCGGCGGCGAGAGCGAGGAGCGCAATGGTTTTCATGGCTGTAATAGACAGTTGAACCGGCGTCAGCGTATCAAATGCCCACCCTCGTGGAAGGACGGTCTTCGGTGGTTTTTCCGGTGCCAATCGGCTTGTGCCGCCGTCCGGTCAAGTCTCGGAGGGATGAACGACATTAGCCCAGCCCAGCGCTTGAGCGCCGGGGAAGGGACGCCGATGCCAGCCAGTCCCGTCCGGGACGACAGACCCCCATGTTAGTCTGCCCTTTTCTGTCGTCCCTGGCGGGACTTTTCTGGTTTCGGCCATTCATCCCAGCGTTGAAACGCCGGGCTATTTTCTTGCGCTCTGCCGGGCTGGAACGGTCGCGCGCAAAACTGATTTGCGCCCAGGCGGATGCCGTCGGCTTGGTTTGGGGCCGCCTCTCCCCATCCGATGGGGCACTGCCGTTTAGTTAGGCGGTTCATGCTTTTTGAAAACTCCAATTCTGGTAGGGCGACGCTCCTGCGGAGCCGGCGCTGGGAGAG
>CAINDV010000077.1 GCA_903847485.1 uncultured Verrucomicrobiota bacterium | reverse complement strand
CTGGCTGAAATACCCTTCGCCGAAGTTGGTGCCACCCGAGGACCGGCTGGTCCTGGGGGGCGGTCACATCTGAAACCTGGGGCTGCCGGCACCCCAAAAACGCCGGTCTACTTCGGAATTCGGGTTGAAACCAAGCTTTGCGTCGCGCGGCGGAGGGACGAGCGGCCACCGGTGGATAACCGCCGGCCAGCACTTTCTCCAACAATTCACGCCGGCGCAGGTCCCAGCGTTGGCGGCCGGCCAGACGGGCTTTTTCGAGAACAAGGCGTCCAGGAATCCTTCGCGAACGCCGCCCGTCTCGCCTTGCGAAAACGGCCAGAGCGTCAGCACTTCCATTCGGCCAGCCAGGGACTCGGACAGCTTGGGCAGAAGCAGCACGTTGGCCGAACCGGTGAGCAGAAACCGCCCTGGCTCTCGTTTCCGGTCCACTGCCACCTTGATGGCGGGAAAAAGTCCGGGCACATGTTGCACTTCATCGAGAGTGACTGGGCTGGCCAAACCGGCAATGAAACCATTGGGATCCCGCTGGGCCGCTGCCAAAACGCCGGGGTCATCAAACGTTAGATACTGCCGCCCGACACCGACCAGTTCTGGAGACTCCACCAAGGTGCTCTTGCCGGTCTGCCGCACGCCGTTGACCAGAACTACGGGTGTATCGGACAAGGCTTGCCGTAGCGGCTCGGTCAGGTGTCGATGAATCATGGAGGGATAATCAACCATCACCTGGAGGATAATCAACCACAAAATAAGATTCGCGAAACCCATCTGCCGCTCGCAGATGTCGCCCAGGTGCCCCACCGACAGCCTCAGGCCGTCCTGCGCGGCATTGCTTCCGTTAGAGTGTATCAAAGACGCTCTCTCCGAAACGCTTCAGCTTAGAGCGAAATCGGGTGAACCACGAGGAGTGGGATCTGCCGCTGTCGTATTCCCGCTTCGAGTTGGACGGAGCAGATTTCAGGTCGCTCTCACTGGGACGGCAGGCATTGAATCCCAGTTTGCTCCCAAGCTCAAGCCGAGTTCCATGATTTGATGGCCAATGAGCAGGTATCGTCACTCCATCAAGCAGCCGCCACGCACACGTCCACTCCCTAAGCCGTGTTCCAGTTCCCAATTCGCGCCGGCACCAGGACGGAGCCAACTGCCGGGCAAAACATCATGATTACCCGCCTAAAGTAATCGTTACGCTCTCGTAAGCCACAGTTAATACATGTCTTGCAACTAAATGCAAATACTAATTGACTCTTTTCGTGCAAACGATTACAGTCACGCCCGGCATGAAACGTCAGTCCCAAAGTAAGTCACCTAATCCGGCGGGTGCGACCACTATCAAAGAGGTGGCCGCCGCCGCCGGTGTTTCGACCGCCACGGTGTCGCGCGTGATGGCGGGTATCAATGGGGTGACAACTCAAGTGCGGGAGCGCGTCCTTGGGGTCGTTGCGAAACTCGATTACCACCCAAACCGCCTTGCGCGCGGGTTGCGCCTCGGTCAACGAAAAGTGATCGGCGTGATCGTGCCCGACTTGCGTAATCCGTTTTTCACCGGCGTGGCCTACGGGGTTGAGGGAGCACTTTATAGTGCAGGTTACACTCTGCTGCTCGGCCATTCAGACGGCCAGCCAGAGCGGGAACAAGTGCAGTTGAGAGGACTACGTGGCGAAGGCGTCGCCGGGCTGGTGTTCATCGCCGGAAACCGACCGGGGGCCAACTACGATGTGATCCGAAGTTGGGATATCCCGGTGGTAGCGGTTGACCGTTCGCCCGGCGGGCTGGAGGTGGATTTGGTATGCTCCAACAACCGGGAGGGAATGCGGCAGGCGGTGGCGCATTTGTTGTCCCTCGGTTACAAGGACATTGCGCTTTTGAACGGGCCGGTGGGAATTGACGTCGCGGTGGAGCGGCTGGGCGGCTATCAGGACGCCCTGCGCAACGCCGGAATAGCGTTACGGGAAACTTTCATTATCCACAGCGATTTCCGGCAAGAGGGCGGCTATGCGGCGATG